>JABXGU010000022.1 GCA_016550415.1 archaeon
AAGATTCGGTATTTGGCAGAGTTGCGGCGGATTTAGATGCTTTAGAAGAGATTGTTCTAACACCAAATGTCCATGCACAGCTAGTTGAGGATATAGGTCTCAAAGGAATCATGAGTGACAAATCAATGCAGGCAGGCGCATGAAAAGCTAAAAAAATGAAAGAGAAGAACTCGTTTAAGTAGAAATAAAATGAGCATTTACTTTGATGCAAGTGAAATGTGCGCGCGCATAACGTTAAAGAGTACCTAAGTCAATCTACACAGACCATAATTCAGAAAAAAGGGGGAGCTAGCGTATTTATTTTGCAGTTTGTCTCGCTAGGTTGGCGTTAGGGTGAAATGGAGTTCTGTCATGCTCATACTTGAGGTGACGGTCGCCATTTTTGTTTCCTCTGAGCACATGTAGCTGGTTGGAACAACTATCTTCACAACGTATGAGTTGATTTCAAGTTTTTGGAAGCTATAGAAGCCGTCTTCATCGGTTAGGGTGGAAGCTATGAGGTGTGTGCCTGTCGAGTCATAAAGTTGTATGGTGATTTCGGCGACGGGAACTACGCCTTCTTGAGTGATGTAGCCGTAGATTTGTCCCACAGCTAAAACGGTTATTGTTGGGGTCTTCATGCTCCATTGTTTTCCATCCTCGTCTTTCCATTTTATTGTTGCTCCACTATTTAGAATATGGACTCCCGAGCTCGTATACTCCTGTTTACCTTTAGGATTCTTATCTGTGTACGCTGTTATCTGAAGCATAACTGCCTCTCCTGAAGCTAGACTCGCAATATTCCAATTGAACCGCGGCTGTTTCATCTTTCCTCTGGAATACCAGAAGTCGATGGTGCCGACGCTTGCCCAATATCCGTATGGATTATCTGAGTCGTATGAACCCGTATGTATGTCTAGGTCTGCGCCAAGGTTGTCTTTTACCTGCACGTTTGTCATTGTGTAATCGTAGTTGTTCTTTACGATGTAGGTAAATGTCCACTCTTGATGAGTGAACAGTGGGACTATATCGGGACCATCCGTAGTCTTACTTATAGTTGGTCCAATGTACTCTCTAATAGTGAGTGGTATCGTGGTCTCTGTTTCCATGCAGGTGGCTGTATTGTATACAACTGTATCCTCGTCATAGGCAATATTTACTCTAGCATCAAATTCAACAACATGTTCTCCCGGTTCACAATCAAAGGATAAAGTTGAATCGGTGATTATGGAATCAACTTCAGGTGATCCATCGACAAAACAGGAGCCTTCCACGTAATCGAATTCTTCTGGAAGAGTATCTGATACTTCCACTTCTGCTATGCCGGGATTGTTTATCTGTAGGGCAATATGAACCAGGTCACCGAGACTTGCTTCTGTGGGAGACATCGCTTTGATTATAACCGGTTTAATGGGTGTTGTGATTAGTGTTAAGGGTCCGACCACTCTTGTGATTATCGAAGTCCATTCTCTGACAATGCCAGAAGCAATCATACCTGAATATGATTCTGAATAGATGAGTTGTTCGTTTACTTCTCCTTCTAAAGTCAAAGTGTATGGGCCTGTCTCTGTTCCAATGATTTTTATGTCGTACTCGCCTGGTAACGGGTTTGGGATTGAAGCTATTTGTTCTAGGTTGACAGAAAAAGTAGCTCCTGAAATCTCGTTTACGACTTCGCCAGTGTTCGGGTCGATTCCTAAATGTCTACCTGCAGGATCTGTAATGTACAAGTTTGCAGGAGAACCTAAGATCACGTACAGTTCCGCTGATACCCCGGGTGGCGAGGGCATCCGAGTCTGTATAGCCAAAATGGCCTCCGCTGTTACCAAGACATCGGTTTCCTCATAATATGCTATTGGCCAGTGTCCATCAGTCTCTTGGAATGGCATCAACGTCGCAACCATACTTCTGTACCAATCATACCCTTCATCTACGATGACATACGCTTTCGCGACCGAAAGCAGATAATAATAGTAGAAAAGATTCATGTCGGGCCAGTTCTCATCCAAGTATCCACGGTTCACCAACCATTCTAGTCCACTAGCTATCCCATCGTCAAGGGAGACAATGCCCCCATCCACTGTCACTGAATCGACGCCAGCGCTCTTACAAAGACCAAGGGTCC
>JABXGU010000248.1 GCA_016550415.1 archaeon
AATTGCTATATAATCAAAAAGAAATTCTTGAGGTGAAAAATAAGTGGCAATACCCAAAGTTGCGGTTGTCGGCATTGGTCACAGCAAATACGGCAAACGCGGCAAAACAATAAACGAGGATATCGAAGGCGAAAAAGCGACCTACCCCGCTGTTTCTATAAGAGAACTTGCCCATGAATCTTACTTCCCTGCTCTCGAACACGCAGGAATAACAAACGACGATGTCGAATCATCAGTCATAGGGATTGCAGCTGAAGCATTTGCAGGACAAGGTGCTGCGGCTGCTCTTATTGCTGACGAAATCGGACTAATTGGTAAACCTACTATGCGAGTTGAAACTGCTTGTGCAACTGGATCCACAGCGATACGAACCGCTTGGGCCCAGGTTGCTTCTGGACAATTTGATGTTGTAGCAGCTGTCGGTTGCGAAACAATGACTTGGGTAAGTAGCGCTTATGCTACTGAGCTCATGTCAGTAGCAGGCGATCATCGTTGGGAGTATGTTTACGGCATCAGTTTCCCAACTTTCTATTCATTATACGCAGCACGAAAAATGGCTGTAGATGGATTGACACGTGACCAACTATCAATGGTTCCCATGAAAAGTCATGAGTATGGCTACTACAATAAACTAGCTCATCTGCGTAGGAAGATTACTCTCGATGAGGCAAATGAAGCTGTGCCAATAGCTATGCCTCTACGTCTTTATGACTGCTGTTTAATCAGTGATGGAGCCGCCACAGTAATTCTTGCCAACGAAAAGAAAGCCAAAGAAATGTCTAGTGACCCCCTCTGGATAACAGGTCTTGGGTGCTCCTCTGATACAATGCGTGTCACTGACCGTCCAAACCTAACAAACATTGAAGGATCACAACGAGCAGCCAAAATGGCATACGATCAATCTGGTAAAGGTCCTAAGGACATCGATGTCGCCTACGTCCATGACTGCTTTAGCATCGCTGAAGTCATGGCGTATGAAGACTTGGGCTTCTGTGAACGTGGACAAGGAGGAAAATGGGTGGAAGAACGTGGACCCTACATCGATGGACCAGGTGTTCCTGTCAACGTGGATGGTGGATTAAAATCCAAAGGGCATCCGCTGGGTGCTACAGGAATTGGACAGGTTGTAGATGCTTACAAGCAAATCTATAACAAGGTTGAAAAACAACGTCAAGTCCCCGATGTAAAAGTTGCCCTCTGCCACAATGTTGGTCAGCATGGACAATTTGTTAACGTGCTTATCCTGGAACCTTGAGGTGAGAAACAATGAGTGAATTACAGATGGGTATAGTACATGAAGTATTTGGGGCAGCAACTCAACGAATGACGCCCGAATTTCACCACTTCATTGAAGGTCTAAAAGAAGGAAAATTCTTGACGACAAAATGCAAGAAATGTGGCAAAAAGTTCATGCCTCCTCGATTTAGGTGCCCTTGTGGCAGTGAGGAAATGGAATGGTTTGAGGTTAAACCTGAAGGCACACTGTACACATGGTCCATTGTACACTTCGCTCCTGAAGGTATTGCTCGCAAGACAAATGTTCCCTATGTTGCTGGAATAATTGAACTTGAGGACAACCTTCACTTACTTGGACATATTAAGGGTCTCGCCAGTAAACCGAAAGTGGGCATGAAAGTGAAAGTTTCCCCCGAAATAACGGGTGATAGTATCGCCTATTATATCAAGCCTGCTTAGATCCATTTAGCAGGCTCCCCCCCTTTCTTTTTGGCACAATTGAAATCTTCTATATTTTGCTACATAAACTCGTAAATTAGCTTTTCAAACCCAGTAGCTTGTAATGGTTGTCTGATCAGAGGCTGGTCCTGTAGTTGTGGTAATGCAGCACGATATGTGGGACGTTCCTTTTTGTAGAAGATGCCAATAGGTATCTTGTCACCCCACTCCATGCTACGTTTCACAGCTTGATGAAAATCGGATGGGTCATGATTCGTTTCTGCTAGATTATAAACGCGTTCTCTATAGAATTGGTAAGTGTTGACTTTATTGAAGGTGAAGCAGACTTGGAGTATATCCACTAGTGTGAATCCATTATGCTTGATAGCCGCTTTCATTAGTTCCTTTAAATGAGTCACATCACCAACCCAACCTCTTGCCACAAAACTTGCGTCGCTTGCTAATGCTAAAAGAAGTGGATTGATGGGTGTTGGTATTGCTCCATGCGGCGATGTTTTACTTTTATATCCCTGTTGGCTAGTTGGTGATGTTTGACCCGTTGTGAGTCCAAACACCTTGTTATCATGTGTAAACAATTTGATATCGTTGTTTCGACGTGCTGCATGCGGGAGGTGTTCCAGCCCTTCATCATATTGATCACCATCTCCTGCAAACCCAAGCACAATAAGATCATGATTTGCTAGTTTGGCTCCAGTAGCTACTGGTAAAACTCGACCATGTATTGTGTGAATGCCATTTGCATTTACATAGTTGAACAACTTTCCATGGCAGCCAATTCCCGTCACTATCAGATACTTTTGTCTGGGAATTTTAAGTTCAACAAGAGCAGTTTGAAGTGCTCTTAAAATTCCAAAGTTGCCACAACCTGGACACCAGGTAATAGGCTCATCTGTTTTGACATCTTGAATTGTGAAATTACTCATGTTTAGAGCACCTCCTTGATTTGAGCAGCTAGTTGCATTGGGGTGAAGGGACGACCATCATATCGGAGAATCTTATCAGTGATGGTTATGTTTGTATGCTCATGGATAAGACTGGCGAGTTGAGCTGTTTGATTTTCTTCAATAAGAATAGCTGTTTTTCCATCGAGAAAAGTAGCAATTTTTTTAATTGGGAAAGGACTTAGATAAATAACTTGTAGAAAGCTGAGTTCTTTTTTCTCATCCTTTAGTAAATTGAGCGCTTCAAGAATTACACCCTTTGTAGAACCCCATCCTATGAGTGACACCTCTGCATCTGATGAACCATGGATCTTAATTGTGGGGCGTTTTGCGAGTAACTGATTGAGCTTGCTGAGTTTCTTATAGCGCTTGTCAGCCATAAGTCGTGTGATGTCAGCATCATCATCAACAAATCCTTGTTCTTTATGAACTGCGGAGTCGGTATGCGTTGTTGAACCTGGCGTACCAGGGATAAGACGAGGCGAAATTCCGTCTGATGTTATTCTATGCCTCAAGTATGGTTGAGGGCCAGCATAATGGTCAGTCGGAAGGAGTTTCCCGCGATTAATTGAGTCTTTCCTAATACCAAATGGCTCGGTGCTACAGTGACTTTCCAATATGTGTTTATCTGTGAGGATGATGACTGGCATCTGGAACTGCTCAGCTAGGTTGAATGCCTCAACAGTACTATCAAAACACTCTCTTACATCACCAGGGGCAATAACGATACGCGGGAATTCTCCTTGGGAAGCATGAATTGCGAAACGAAGATCGCCTTGAGCTGTATATGTGGGAAGCCCAGTACTAGGGCCTGTTCGTTGTCCTAACATTACTACAATAGGTGTTTCTGTCATGGCCGCCATGCCAAGAGCTTCAGTCATAAGGCAAAATCCACCCCCCGATGTTCCAGTCATTGAGCGAACACCTGCGTAAGCTGCTCCAATTGCCATGTTAATCGCAGAGATTTCACTTTCTGCCTGAATTGTAACAATATTAAATCGCTCAGCCTGTGCTGCTAGAAAATGAAGTAAGGGTGAAGTTGGCGTCATAGGATATGCTGCAAAGAATTTACAACCAGCTGCAATAGCTCCAAGGGCGATAGCTTCATTACCTGTAAGAAATATCTTGGTTGCTCGTTTTTCCTTCCGAGGGCGAAGTTGACAACAGAATTTACTGGTATATTGTGCTTTAGCTTTTTCATAGCCCGCTTGTGCAGCTTTTACATTTATTGAGACTATTTTGTCGCCTTTTTCTTCGAAGTTCTTTCGCAGAATATCATCAAGGAGATTTATATCATATCCAAGGATCCCTATTGCTGCACCTAGAGCAACTGTGTTTCGTACCACTTTGCTTCCTTCTATTTCTTTGGTAATAGTCTCAAGCGGAATGGGATATAGTTGAATACCATTGGAGGGTAAAGCAGAGCTGTCAGCATTAATTTGATCACTATCATAGATGATTCCGCCATCCGGGACCAATCTCTCTTTGTGGCGTAGAATCGTTTTTTCATCAAGTGCAATCAATAAGTCAATCGTATCCCATTGAGTGAAGACAGGCGTGGTGGCTGCATGTAACGAATAGAAGTTATGTCCACCCCGAATTAGAGAGGGATAATCTATGGTTCCAAACACATGCAAACCGCCACGGAGGAAAGTTTTTCCCAATAAGAATCCAGCAGCTGAAATACCCGCTCCTGCTTCACCACCAATCACAATTGAAACATTATTCAACCGAATCATGCATCTCACTCACTCTCAATTAATCTACAATCCCTACAAAATTCTTTAGCTCTTCTTAGATGATATTTCATCAAGATGAACAAATAACACTGAAAGTGCAACTAATCTTTTGTTTTTTTGGGAAAAAGAAGATGCGTGCCATAATCGTTTATTTTATAAAAACAAATGTAAATAACTACTAGTTGGAGTGGTTTTTTGAAGTGTGCTGTTCACAACGATGAAGATGCAATTGGAGTCTGCCGCACTTGTGGAGCAGGTGTATGTACAGTCTGTCGTGTAGTAATTGCTGGATTAACTTACTGTAATTCCTGCCTTGAATCCGGTCGTTACCGTCCCCCTGGAATTACCCCCATACCAGAAGAAGCTCCAACCCCTATTCCTCCTGGATATACTGGCATAACTAATCCAGTTTTCTTCAAACTTGCTATAATTGGTGCGCTTCTTTTTGGAGTTGCAGTTCACTTATTGTGGATCAGTGAATATCTTCGTTTTACAATTTGGTTTTATATGCTTGGAACATTTATTGATCCAGTTTTTGCACCTAAGACAGTCGCATTTGCTATTTTTGGTGTAGGAATGACTCTTGTTGGTTTTGCTTTTCATGGTTATCGTAGCCAATTTGGCTCCCGAACAAGTCTAGTGGCAGGCACACTTTCCTTCGTCTCTGCTTGGTGGCTACTTATTGCTGACCTTTTACAATACACTGGTCTTGTCTGGACTTCATACAATCCTTGGTATTATTACGAATATAGCCCTGGCCCTCTTCATTTAGTATGGTATAATCTACATCTGATTGGCCTTATTTTATACTGCACCACATTGATTCTTTGGTCCGCTTCTATATTAGAAACACGCAGACTAACAAGACAGAACAGACTCTCAATGTGGTCTGCAATCCTCTTCTTAGTAGCTGTCCATCTTATCCTTATCCAACTCCCCTTCTACAGTCAATTACTCATCTATTACAGCTTCTATATTTTGTCTCCCTACTTGTTCACCCTCTTTATTATACCAGCTTGCTTTGTAGAATCCGCCTGCATAATTGCTGCCATTCTCTTCAATCGATCCCGGACAAGCATGAAAATCTTGTAATCGATGAATTCCCCGTAGAAGTTTCATAATTGACAGAATGCTCTGACTGCTTCAGGAAGGGTCATTGGAAGTGGTCCTTTACCCTTCTGTTTTGTGAAGTTGTGGACTTGCTGGAATAACTGGGTCACAGTTGGTGGCATAAGATTGGCTTTTCGTAGTGTTTCAGTATCAGAGAAGGCGTCTACAACTGTTCCAGCTCTTATCAACCTACCTTGGTTGAGGATATATGCACGGTCAGCAAGGAGGGGGACACTATCAACATCATGGGTAGCCGTAATCAATGTAAGGTCTCCTTCACTATGGAGCTGAGCAAGAAAATCAATGAACTCAATTCGACCCTTTGGATCCAAGTGTGCAGTTGGTTCATCCAAAATCAGTATTTTTGGTCGCATGGCTAGCACAGTGGCAATTGCAGCACGTTTCTTCTCACCAACACTCAAATGATGAGGAGGCTTGTCACCAAGACTGGAAAGACCAACAATATCTAGGGCTTCCTTAACTCGCTCGCGCACTTCCTCCGCTGATAATCCCATATTCAAAGGACCAAAAGCGACATCCTCATACAATGTGGGCATGAAAAGCTGGTTATCTGGCTCTTGGAAGACCAACCCCATCGACGCTCTCAAATTCCGAACAGTCTTCTGAGTCAATTCTGTGTGTAGGATTTTGATGCTACCTTTTGTGGGCTCAAGTATTCCACTCATTACAGAGAGCAAAGTTGACTTCCCCGCTCCATTCGCACCAAGTATGACTGCACGTTCATGCAATCCAACTTGGAAGTCAATATCGTCAAGTGCAATGTACCCATCTGGATAACGGTACTGAACACCTTTCATATCCACAGCACAATGTACCATTTTTCAAAACCATCCTCCAATCCATGTAATTGGGAAGAAAACAGGTGCAAAATAAATTAAACAAGCTACAGCTAATAACGCCAATCCAAACCCAAAATCTTTGACGCCAAAATGAAGTTCATCAATCATTTGAAATTTTCCAGTATATCCTCTAGCTAGCATGGCCTGGTAAACCTTCTCGCCACGTTCATAAGCTCTAACAAATAGACTACCAATCATACTAGAAATAGTACGCCAGGTTCTCAAACGGACCACACGTTCTTTATGGACAGTTCGAGCCTGTCGAGCTAAACCCATACGATATGCTTCATCTGTAAAGAGGAAAATGAATCTGTAAGTGATTGCAGTCAATTGGATGAAAAGTCGCGGAAAGCGGAGCCGCTCCATACCATGAATAAGGGAATTGAACCTTGTAGTCAATGTCAATAAACTTAGAGCAGAAACGCAAAGCCACACTCGCAGGAGAAAGAAGACAGCCCTGTACATACCTTCAAAAGTCACCCAAACGAACCATGGCCCAACAGGAATAGTAAGCAATGCATAACCTGGGGTGATGAAGGGGAGTGGTAATACAATGGTGAGCGAGAATAAAATTAGCATACTCTGGCGACCAAAAAACGCTCGTAGCGGTATACGGGAACCTACTGCTAGAATGATGAGACACGACAGCATAAGCAGAAACTGGATGATATTCTGAAGAAGAACAGCTACAACTATGAAACCAGTAAAAGCTAGAAGTTTTACTCGCGGATCAATACGCTGGAGTAATCCATTACGACTCGCAAATTTTTCAATTCTGAGGCTATCGCCTAAAACCTTCAGAAATTCTTTAAACACATCACAATCCTCGATTACAGCGTGGAAACGGGGTTTATTCTTTCGCTCGGAACCGTGTAACTGCCCACATGATTCCAAAGGTCAATACAAGGATGAGTAGTGTAAAGGTAATACCGATAATGAAGTTGGTAATCAGGTTACCTTCATATCCTGGGATTTCATAGTCAGGGAATGGAGGGAACCAAATTTCCCATTCTGGTACACCAAACATACTGGCTATCATATCAAGGGTTTCGTTGGCAAAGCCTAGCACAAAAACACCAATGGCTACAAAAGAAGCTGCTACTATGAACCCACCAATCATGAGTTTATACTTCTTTTCCATATTTGTTACATCTCCTTGATGGTTGGGGATAAATCGCCTGTTATTAATGGAGCTACACGCTTTGCAGATAGAAGATCAGGGTATGCCTGATAGAATACTAGGAGAATGACAGCTGTAGCAAAACCTTCAATGATGCCAATGATAGAATGATGTATTGCCATAGCTGCTAGGGCGATGGGTAGGCTGTATGGGAATGTTGGATAGGATAATCCAAGTTCAAGACCTGCAGCGACTGCAGCAAGTATGTCTCCAATGAAAGCTCCAAGAAACCCACCAATAATTAGTCCCCGTCGGCTTGGTGATATCTTCCAGATAAGATAAAAGACAATGAAGGGAATGAATGTCCCAACAATACCCATGTTGAATAAGTTGGCCCCAAAGCTTAGGATACCGCCATCGCTAAAGAAGAGAGCTTGAATCATCAAGATTATTGACATTGAAATTAAAGCAGCGTAGGGTCCAAGGGTGATTGCTAGGATGGGTCCACCCAGTAGGTGTGCTGTTGTGCCTCCTATTACGGGATAATTCATCATTTGTGCCGCAAAGAACATGGCTGTTAGGGTTGCCATGAGTGGAATCTGCTTCTCGTCGAGCGTTTTGTTTGTGCGCCAGAATGCTAGGGCTAGAAATAATAGAGCAACGACCCACAAGGCAGCACTGATGAAAAGAGTTAGGAAACTGTCTGGAATGTGCATTGTTAACAAACTCTTTTAGTAATACTTTTTCATATATTTTTCATACTAATATAAAGGCTTTGCGGATTAATAACCTGCACAAAACTCATAGCAGAAAAGATTCCATTTACATTTGAGATTTTTTTAGTCAAGGATGGAGAAATAAAATGGCAAAACCGGGTGTTGCTCGTATTACAATTTCGCTTCCACCTGATCTCTTACAGGATTTTGAAAAAGTAATCAGTCAAATTAATTATGATAGGTCAAAGGCGATTCAGCAAGCAATGCGAGATTTTATCACTGAATACAGGTGGGACCATGATGTAAAAGCATATGCGGTTGGAACTATCACCCTCATCTATGACCATGAGGTGCAAGGATTAGAAGCAAAACTGACTAAAATCCAACACCATAACCCTGAAGTCATCAGTTCATCGATTCATATTCATCTTGATGCTGAACACTGTTTGTTAGTTGTTGTGGTGAATGGTGAAGCAGGTAGCATTCAGGAACTGGCTAAGCAACTCAAGGGACTACGTGGTGTTAAACAGCTTAAGCTAACCAGTCTCATGATGCATGAAGCCCATACACATCAACATTAAAACTAGCTTGAGTATCCGAAGCTCAGTTCCCATACTCTGTCCCAGTTCTAACGTGTTTTCGCCTTTTTGAGATTTCTAGAGATTTCCAATAAGAGTTCACGAATTTCTCTCAGAGTTAATAACATATCATCATCCAGAGTATCAGGAAGCCGGGGGACTGGTGCCTCTTTACGTTGCACCACCTCAGTGCCGGTCACATAGGGTGCTCTAAATTTTCTCAGTTCTTGCAAGATGAAATCTCGTAACTCTTCATAGAATTCGAAGCCTTCCAATTTTTCTTCAGGACCCTGTCGTGGACCAGAGTAGCCAGCAGTCTCTATGTTTACGTTACCAATACCAAAAATGCGGTCAAGAGGCCCTGCTGTGGTGCTGATGTTGGTGATTGTACGGAAGGGTACATGTTTTCGGGTTATTCGGATTATCCCTTTCTTCACATACACCTCGGGCATCGTTTCACCAGACTCCCCAATCACTGAATACTCAATACTCCGGACATAAAGCGGGGTCAGAATAACTGCTGGAATTAACCAGGTTAAGTTGAAAACCAAGATCCCAATGTTAAGAGGAATCCACCAAAATTCAATGCTCATGTATGGACTGGGATTATATATCATTCGTATTGTCAAAATGAATAACGCCCAGGATAATGCGATAGCCCAGATTATGAGGACTAGGATAAATTGTTTAATCCACATTTTGTTTCGAAAAGCTTTAGATGGTTTGAATGCACGACCACTAGTGATTCTCTTCCCCGGGGGTTTAATTATGCGACCTGTTTCACGTTCTTTTCCCATTATTCTACACCTCGCTGATATCTAGGAATTTCTTTTGCGGCAAGTTTGTTAAAGATAGCAATCGACTGTTGTGTCATGTAAAGCTCCTTTTCGTCAGGACGCAACTTGATGGCATATTCCTTAATTATCGTATCAAGAGTCTCTCTGCATTCTTTCCGCTTAGGGCATTCAGGGCAGAGTTTGTCTGCATATGACTCATGGTTGTACCAAACCACTACACCAAGCTTCATCGTGTATAGGATGTAAACCTGAGTATTTGCTTGGTAATCAAAGCCAATTAAGAGGCCGTTGTAATCTAGCAGACTTTCCACATCCAAGCGGTGGCTTCGTGCCTGATCCAACAGTGTCTTTGCAATCTTTTCTCTTGCCCGGTTTAACACGCGGGAAATGTAGGCAACGGACCAGCTCTCTTTTGGACTAGCTTTGGCTATGGCGCTGGTGGATTCTCCTTGTTGAAACTTACGCCAGACCTCATGCTCGTCATGAGAGAGTAGACCCATCGATTTTTCCTCAGTGTTTCTTTATGGCAGTTTTTTACAAATCTGTCATTGCAGATTTTTGCCACATGTATACTATATTTTGGTAAACATTTATAAATTTATGGTATCAAGCATTCTAAGAAAAACCAAGCACGAATCTGCTTCCATCTCCTCCCACTCAAAGAATGAGCAATCACTCATTTTCTCCAAAAACATCAATCAAGATATTATTCATTTTAGCCAACAATAAGAAATATTTCTTCATACGCCTATGTAATCCATAAGGTGTTAGATTAATGTCTGAATTCTTACTGCTTAGTGTTTATTCTAAGTATTTAGAGCACCAAGGTTTCAAGATTGACTATAAGGCCAAGATACGTTCAGGCACAGTTGATATCCTCGCGAGAGCTGGGAACCAAACGCTAATGGCTGAAGCTAAATGGATTACAAGCGCTGGTGATATCTATGAAACCATTGGACGCTGTGTAAAAAATAAGGTTGCTGAACCAGAAGCAAAACCTATTCTCGTCCTTCCAACTGGAGTAACCACAGAAGAGATTATAGAACGAATTTTTGCTCCATGTTACAAATATGGAATTGAGATTCACTACGTTGATATCAACCAAAGAAAAGTTTTCCCAGATTATATAACAGCAATAATTTTCCCGACCATTCGTGAAATCATTGTAGCTACAAGTAAATTACTAGACCAAGGTCTATCACGACCTCAAGCCCAAGTTGCAGAAGCTCTTCTTTCTCCATTCCTGAACCTGAATGTGCCAATGGAACTGGCTGATGATCTTAAGGCTGTTCTGAAAAAAATTAAACAAATCTAGTGTCATCTAAGTGGAATAATTCTTTTCAATATCAGTTCTTTTTATTGCAAATTTTATGAGGACACTATTAATGGATGGTAATCTTAGTTCCACTGCCATTTTCTAGATATATCTTTTTTCCAACGATATCTCGAATCCCCTGTTTTGCATCTTTACTTGTACAATGGCAAGGTGAAACAAGACTCACACCCAGTGACTTTATCGCCTCTCCCAGTTCGTGTCCTTCTTCTGTTGTCTTTATGTGGAAACCACCAATTAGAGCATAAAGTGGTCGATTTGGAAATACTTCTTGTGCCGCCTTTACTAGATTAATGGCTCCTGGGTGAGCGCATCCTGTAATAACCACCAATCCCTTTTCTGATACATTTACAATGAGTCCCTGTTCTCTGAGGTTTTCTGGACCAAGGGCACCAGTTGTTCTCACTCCAGAAATTACATATTGACTATTGTTAGCGATGATGGAATTTACTCCCATTCTTGTTAGTGTTCCTTCAATTGCTTTGTGCGGTCCTGGGAGATAAACGAGACAATTACCTCTTGTCATTTCCAAGGCTTGCTCAAATGCTCCAAAGTGGTCATGGTGAAAATGAGAGAAAACGATAGCTTGTAAGACTTTAAGGTTCAAATCTAATGTCTGGGAATTGTGTCGAAAAACCTGTGCACTACCACTCGTATCAAAAAGGATTGATTCTCTACGACCAGGATATTCAATTTCAATGTGGAAGGAAAGCCCCCAGACACCGCCAAGACCTTCTATTGCTACTTGGTTATCCACAACTGTGGTCACTAGAGTACCTAACACTTCGTCCTCCCTAGTTTCTAATGTGCTAAAACTCTCAACAGTGATTTCTCTTCACCTTGTCTGTTGCGGCTTTGTTCTTGAATCCACTTATCATTTGAAGTATCAAGATAGAGACTACTATAGAGTCAGTAATTATTAAAAAACTGGTGAGGGGCTGACCTTTTCAGCCCCGACAACCTTATCCTTCGAATTTTGTTTGAGAGTCTAGCTAACGAGTTTTGAAACAGCACGCAAGTGCTTTTCTGCTTCCTTTACAATTCTGTCAATGACTTCCTTCACCGTGGGAATATCACTAATGCCACCAATTGTCTGTCCAAGAAGAATAGGTCCTTTATCTACATTACCGCGGTAGACCAATTCGTAGCGCTCCATCTCATCCAATAAATCTTCTGCACTCATTGATTGTTCCTCAGCCATTCTAGCCGATCGATCAGGTACTGCAGCACCATGAGACTTTGAGTATTCGTTCTTCAGCAATCGAATGGGACCAAATGCACCTGTGGTCACAAGCGTGTCTTCATCAGTGGCAGGTAGAATGAGAGCTTTATAATTATCATGAAACTCGCTTTCTTTCGTAGCAATGAATCTAGTGCCCATTTGGATACCTGCTGCTCCCATGGCTAATGCGCCAGCGAGTCCCTTGCCATCGAAATATCCGCCGCAGGAAACAACGGGTAGGTCACCGCATAATTCTACCATCTCTGCTGTTAGCACAGATGTCATGACTTTTTCATAGCTATTATGGCCGCCCCCCTCATAGCCGGTGGCAATGATGCCATCAAGATGGTCGCCCTTAGTGCCTGGATTCTTGCTCTGATACCAAGTAGGGTTAAGAGCTTTTTCTGCAAGCCACTTGGCGGGGATGACATGGAAATGAAGAAGATCAGGATCTTCTGTTTTGAAATAATGTGCCCCAGGACGTGGATCCCCTGCAGAGGTAATCACAAGTCTTAGTTGTTCTCGAACTTTGCTATTCTCTTTTCTGATTCTGGGGATTAGTTTGATGAGTTCAGGATAGTCAATTTGTAGTCTTGCCGTTCGGATATTCACTCCAAATGGATTCTTTGTATTTGCTACAACATCGAGGATATTTTTCTCCATTTCTGCGATGGGATCGAGGTTTCGGAGGTTGGTGTGTGAGACTATGCCGAATCCCCCTGCATTGGATACTGCGGCACAGAGTTTTGTAGTGTAAAATGGACCCATTGGAGCTTGAATAATTGGGTGTTTGCAGCCAAGCATTTCTGTGAGCTTTGTATGAATCATATGTTTCACCTATGTAGAAGTATTGGGTTCGAATTTATTCTAAGTGTGCTTCCTCTTAAGCTGGTGGTGTGATTTAAGTGTGCGTGTTGTTGAGTTTTGTTTTCTTCTTTCCTTTTCCGTAAAGTTGATAGCCACGTATTTGAATGGTTGATTGGGATTCTATCTATCGACAGGAATGGCTTCAAAATAAGACGCATTACCACATCTACAGATGGTGTTATAGTATGGTGAATAGGGGGTATATGGATACAATATGCATTGCTGCCATGGTCTCAGTAGTCTTAGCAGTGGCATCATTCTTTGCAATTGCCAACAGTTGGGTGTGGAATGGAGTAACTTGGATTTGGGTCGGATGGATATGGTGGTGTATAATTGCAGTAATCATTCTAGCCTGCATGATTTTGTTGCTAACAGTGGTACACCTAAAATTTCCAACGAGGCGGCACTAGACCCTATTTGCGTCGAGTAGAGTGCTGAGTCCAAATAGTGTTATCCATTTACTAGGTTTTCCAACTTGCTCAATCTGAATCCAGGCTCGCGTAGTCTCTGAAAAATCGAGTAGCCATCGACCATCAGATTGTTGTTTACTTTGGATTAAATCAAGAGCATCAGATAGTCGTTTATCACGAACACCCATCTGAATGAGAATATTTGTGGCTTCAAGGGTGTCGCTTCTCCAATACCGGGGAAACGCGAACTTCTGCCAGGAACGTTTCATGGCTGGTTGTCCATTACTGTCCACCCGATAGAGATAAACCCGATTTTCAAGGCAAGTTGACACAGCCTGTTTGATTATTGCACGTAATTTCTTTGATTGTTCGTGAGGGGGAATGAGTCTGAAAGCATTGAGTGCTTTGATGGTTCCCATATAGCAGTTAGGTGGTTGAACCTTTTCAGGATTCTTAGAATATGCTGAACATTCCCAACCTCCTTCATTATCATGGAAATTTTCAAAGAATGATAGCGCCCTATGAACTAGCGGGTGATCTTTGTAGCCAAGTAGGAGGGCAGCTCGCAGAATCACTGCAGTTATGCACCACAAGGAAGTGGATGGGCTCTGATATCGCCTTTGTGTCTTGACTTCATTATAATTCATAAGACCTGATTGCAGTTGGACGTGATTATGGAGATAATCAAATGCTCGATCAGTGCTCTCTGAACGTTCTGCTCCAAGTTCAGCTAGAAGCAGAAGGGAGAAGATGGTGCCTTTCTCTGACCATGAACTCCCATATTTTGAATCTGCAAACCAGGCTCCACTGGAGTGTTGTTGTCGCAGCAATTTCAGAACAGGATTGCTTTTTTGGATTTCTGCCTTGGCTTCCATTACTCTCTGGTCATCGTCTCGGCATTTCATTAGATAAAGAAGTGTTCTATACCTGACAGAGGGGGTTTCAGTTTCCAATAGCCAATTAATGGTAGTCTGGTTTTTTTCAATGAACAGCTTATTTGCGCCTGGCATTGATATCAATTGATATCTTTGAAATAGTAGCCATAAATAATATGTGGCAGAAGATGACTTGCTCTCTTCGATAATCAATGATGAAATGGATGGAAAAAATTTGGTAGATTTTGGGCAGCAGCTGTTTTTTTCCCGTTCATGGGATTTGGTCAAGAAAAAACTGAGTATGCTAGTTGAGCAAAAGGTTTGGACTTCATCTTGGGTTCCTGATCATCTTCGAGGACTTCCACCCTTTGCAATAGACGACTTCCTTTCACCATGGACCATGCTTGGTGCTTTTGCTGAACTAGCTCCTGCTCTAAAACTTGGAGTCGCTGTAACAGATGGAATACGGTTGCACCCTGCAATATTAGCCCAGGCAGCAGCATCATTAGACCATCAAACAAATGGTAAATTCATCTTGGGTATTGGTGCTGGTGAAAAAATGAATCTGGCAGCTTATGGCTTTGATTCTAAGCATGCTGTCAATCGTTTGCGTGAATGCATTGAGGTCATGAAGCTCTTGTGGACCCAGTCTGGATTAGTCAATCATACAGGGAAATTCTTCAAGTTACAGCAAGCAGTAATTGCACCTAAACCCATACAGCAACCTCATGTTCCCATTTGGGTAGCAGGAAATGGTTCTGCCACCAGAATTTTAACAGCTGAGCTTG
>JABXGU010000249.1 GCA_016550415.1 archaeon
CCTCCCATCCAGTAACAGCTCCAATATTAGCTGTTCAAGACTTGAACTTCACTTATCCAAATAATAGGGAAAACTCGATAGAAAGGTCCGTTCTTAATGGTGTATCCTTCACTATTGCTCCCGGTGAAATCGTTGGTCTCATGGGCGCCAACGGGTCAGGTAAAACAACGCTGTTGCGTAACATAGTTGGTCTTTTGCAACCAGATTCTGGATTTGTATACATTAATGATAAATTGGCAAATAATCGTCCAGTTTCAGAGATTGCACACGATGTTGGGTTCATTTTTCAGAATCCGCTTCATCAAATCTTTGAACGCACAGTATGGGATGAACTGCTTCTCACATCCCGCCACATCAAAACTCCATCTCCACAAGAAGCTTCTGAACATGGAAAATCATTAGCTGCTCAATGCGGATTAACACCTTACCTAAATTGTTCCCCCTTTTCCCTCAGTCTCGGAGAACAACGTAGGCTAACCATCTCCTCAATTCTTATCCACAATCCCAGAATTCTCTTACTTGATGAACCCTTCATAGGTCAAGATTACCGAAATGTTCACAAGTTAATGACCCTCATTCTGTCAGCCACTCTAGAAGGTGCTGCTGTATTATTAGCAACACACGATCCATCCATCGTGCAAACTTATTGTCACCGTCTTCTCTTTCTTCGTGATGGTCAGCTTCTCATTGATGCAAATCCTCAACAGGCTTTTACAAGTTTGCAGCAATTAGGTGAAACTGATTATGTTCCGAGAAGAATCGACAATAAATCAACTAGCACAAAGGAGGTGGCCTCTTAGCATTGACAACCAGTCACCTCCGCCTTGGATATCTTCCTCGCCAATCCTTTATCCATCACCTTAACCCTCTAACAAAGCTTGCTATACTAGTCTGTGTGGCTATTCTTACCGTTACATTGGTATCTGAAGTCGCTGCTTTAATCATACTCGCTTTTCTTCTTCTAGCCTATTTCGGAGCTAGTATCAATCCCCTAAGTTTCTCTCGTCGCCTTCGTTACATTCTAACCTTTGCCCTTATCATTGCCCTTGTCCAACTTATCTTCACATCCTATGGCACTCTCATTTTCTATCTTATTCCACCTATTCTTCCTGGCTTTGGCCCCTATTTCCCAATAACATCGAGTGGTGTAGCCAACGCCATAATCTTAGCTCTTCGATTAATCAATATCGTGTTAGCAAGTGGACTTTTTGTAGCGACTACTGATCCAACACTCTTTGCTGTTGCTCTTACCCATCTTCGTCTCCCTTATCGATATGGCTTCCTTCTAGTCCTAACTCTCCGGTTAGTCCCTCTTTTCGACCAAGAAGCAAGTACCGTCTATAATGCACAGCGCATTCGCGGAATCAACCTAGATCAAGGAGTAATCCGCGGCTTCCTAAGACGACTCCGGTACACCTTTATTCCACTCATTGTCTCTGCTCTAAGTCGAGTTGACACACTCACCCTTGCAATGGATGGTCGAGGTTTTGGCTACGCGAAAACACGTACATATCTCCGCCAATCTAGCTTTACTCGTACTGACTGGGTCATCACTCTTACCGGTATAATACTTACTGGTATAATTCTCTGGCATTTCATCTTCATTTCTCCATTACCAAAACTCATCTTCTAGCCTCAGAGTAACTGTGCTTACAGTCTTTCCTTAGCCAACTTTGTGGCAATTTTATACCAACAAGCACTATTATGGATGAAGAGTCTCATCTTTGCCTTTACATCGTTTTCTTGAAGAAGTTGCCGAAGTTTTTCAACATCAAGTTCTTTACAGCAAGGTTCTTCACAATCAAGGAATGTCAAATCACGTAAATGCACAAATCTTCCTTCTTTTGTCAAATAGAATCCTCTTCTAGTCCTACCGATATTCCGAGAGGTATCAGTAGAAAGCACAACACCAAACTGTCTACTAATTTTCATAAGCCAACGCAAATAGAAGAGCTCTTGCTTATCCCCACCTACTTCAATCGTCTTTAAGCCAAAAACATGGAGTCTTTCCTGCGGCGGTTTCAAGGTCCCAAGAATAGAAGTTAAGGTTTGCTTTATCCAATCGAGCGAACGGAAAACTGGTCCTCCTACACCGAAATATGTAATCCCCCATTGGCGATACTGGTCTACAATCTGCAACATCTCTTCTGGTGTACCATGTAAAGGACCGATAATCTGTTGACCTTGCAGCTGTGATGCCTCCAGTACTTCCTTTGTATGTTGTAATGTCTGAGCAATCTTTGCAGC
>JABXGU010000250.1 GCA_016550415.1 archaeon
AAATCAAGTATATGTCATAGCCCATAAAAAATAGGATTCATACCCGTTCTATAAAACAGGTGAATTGAAAGAACCTATGTATAACGCAGGCACTTTACTCGATAAGCTTCTTCTTTGTAATAAATTCTGGTTGGAGATAATCTCCTCTCCTAGTAATTATTTAAATTCACCAACCTCTATAGAAACTGTTGAATTGGTGTATTTCGGTGGAACAACATGTTTGAGTTAGAAAGTGGAGACGCCCTCATAATGAAGTACAAGTCTCGTATGGATGACAAACAATGGGATGAGGGATCGGTCAAAGTAGATGTTAAAGTCTTTGAGATTTCTGGTAAGAAATTCTATGAGTACCGAACAGAAGGTTGGAGGCAGATATTTCGCGATGATGGCCTCTTATTACTCTTTGAATCATGGGGGACCATGAATATTATACGCCGTTATGAATACGAGTCCTTCTCAACCTTCCGTGGAGTCAACGAGAATAAATGGGATGGTAATATCCAAAAAACCGTTTTCGCCATATCTGATGGAAACATAGAAACCGAATTCCGTCAAAGCGCGATGGGAGATATGAGGATTAAGGGAAAAGGCACAACTTTTGGACACTTGACTCCAGGAGTACAAGCTTTGATGCCAATCTATACTGGTGGAGCGGGGGATGGAGATTTTGCGCCTTTACTCCCTTTGGAAGAAGGAAAAGAGTTCTCCCTGCAATATCCCATTTCTTTTAAATACGAAGAGACATTTCCCGATTCCGGAAGAGACTCCAAGAATGTTGGTGAGGTTTCGGGGAATTTTGCTGTGACGATTCGGCTGAAGAAGAAGGTTCCTTATAAAATAGATGAGGGGACTACGATTGATGCCTTTGAATTTGAGATGGAACAGACTAATGAGATTGTAGAAAACAAACAGAAATTCCCTGAAGAGAGAATAACCCAGACTAAAACTAACTTCAAATCCATAACCTCTGGCAAGGTTGCATTTTTAGGACGACCAGCAGTCGTTGAGTCAAAACGCAAAGACACCTCATCATCGGAGGTTAGAACTATGAAGGAGGGGCAGACAGTTGGTGATCCAGTAATTAGTAGCTATGTTCATGAAAGCGAAAGCTCATTAGCAGTTCAGAGGCAATCAGAAGGAAGCCGACTGGTAGAAACAAAAACACTCGAAGAGCTAGTTGGAGCATTCGATAAGATGGCTGATTGGGGTGATGATATAGGAGAGCCTGTTAGCCCAGAGCAAAGAATAGAGCCCACACCCCAGGATGAAACTGTTGAGCCCTCAGAAATTATTGGGGAGGAAGTTGAACCAGAAGTTGAAGAAGTTGTAGAGGAACAGCCAAGTCTTGAGCCAGAGGAAGAACCTGCACCTGAAGCACCACCAGAAGCACCACCAGAAGCACCACCAGAAGCACCACCAGAAGCACCACCAGAAGCACCACCAGAAGCACCACCAGAAGCACCACCAGAAGCACCACCAGAGGAATTACCCATGCCCCCTGCAGAGGAGGTGCTTCCATGGATTCGGGAAATCGAGGGGGTGCGACAGGAATTGGCGAAGCAGTTCCAGTCGCCTCAGGATGTTGCCACCTACTTCTTCACCACCGGAAAACACCAGCTCACAGTTAATCCTGTTATGCGGAAGGCCTTTCTTGCCCATATATCGGAGACTCTAGGTTTGTCACATCCACAGTTGGAAGGGGAGTTAATGGCATCGGTGGAGGATCTCATGGATGAGCCCACAGATTATATTGGTGAGTTGTTGGAGCAGTTCCGGGATCCAGCAGCGGAACCTCTTTCGTTGGACTCCCACGTGCAGCAGAAACGTGATGTGGCACGCCTTGAGTCATCGATTTCGGAGACCATCGACGAATTGGTCAAAGTCTTTGGGGAGAACCAGAAGGCTTGGGAAGAGTTGCGTGGGCACTTGAAAATTTCCCCTGATGCCCCTATGGCTGATGCACTGTTTGAGATGGTGTTGAAGACGCCGTCAAAAATTCTGGGTGCCTTCGAATCGCTGCAGTTAGGAACGGCTACGTTGCAAGCGTTTCTGAAAGGGAACCAGATGACTCAGCTCCACCAACGATTAAGTGAGCTTCGCAAGAAGCTAGAGCTGGTCCGGCAAGGCTTCCTCATTAATCCTTCAATTTAGAGTGATGCTTTTTAGGGCTTTTGTACAATTTTCTTATGTTTCACACACACTCTCACCGCTCTAATCCATCTGAAATCTAATCCATCTGAAATCCATCCAAAATCCTTGTAAAGGTGACTAATTCACTCGTCCATTGAATCTAAAATCCATTCTGCGATTCTTTCCACTTCAGCATTTTTGAGGACTGATTTGAAATATTGAATATAGCCGCTGAGTTGATTAACAGGAAGGATTTTCACGAATTCGTATTCTTGTTTTGGCAAAGTCCCAACCATAGCAACAACATTTCGCACTTTGATTTTTTTTCTTCCAAAATGAAATTTAATCAACCTGATAATACCTTTGCGTACATTGGAGTCAATTACTTTCCAGATTGCATAACCTGTTGTCTGGACTTGTTTGATTGGTGATCGTAGCTCTGGACTCTGAAGGGATTTGGGGCTCCAGTTTTTGGTTTCAATGTTGAATACGCCTGGAGGTCCAATTACAACATGATCGGTTTGACAAGCAAAACATAATCCCGTATCTGTCTTTATGGGCGGGTTGAATCTGAGTCTGACATTGTTAATCACATAGTATTCATCTGGTAACTGCTTTAGAACATTGAGGGTCATGTGCTCTCCCCGTGCGCCACTCAACCAAGTATATCCCTTTTCTAACACTTGGTCAATACGTTGTATCTTCTGTTTAAATGGTTGAATTTGTCGCTCAATGATGATATCAAAATTTGTTTCCTGATAATG
>JABXGU010000251.1 GCA_016550415.1 archaeon
AGCCTTGGCTGGAATTGGACTGGCTTTCTCTACATTATTTTCATCATACCTGGGATGGGAGTTGTTGGCGCATCAACAATTCTCATCCTGCGCGACCCAGTGAAATACGCGTCTCGAGCTAGCCTATGTGATAAGGTGGGGGCTTTTCTTGGCCTAACCAACTTTGTCCTTGGCGCCCTATGAATCTTAAAGAGAGGACGGAGGAACAAAGCCTGCAAATCGCTGCAACCAGCGATATTCATTGGCCCCAATTCAAGGAACTATTCATAGAAGCCCTAAGTCATCTTCCAAATAACATAGACTTATTCCTATTGGCTGGAGACCTCGTTTATCGAGGTAACCAGAGTGGAATGCAGCCCCTTGTAGAGCAATTGGAGGCTGCCAAGATAGATTGCCCAATATTCGCAGTATTTGGTAATGATGACTATGACTCGATAAAAGAGCAACTCCAGACAATTGCTTCAGAAACCATCACATTCCTTGACGATGAAATAGGATTTATTAAAATCCAAGGAGAACAACTTTCCATCGTGGGCAGTCGAGGAGTACTGGATCAACCAACCTATTGGCAAGCCCGCAATCTACCAGGAATAAGAAAACAATATGATTCCCGAATCACACATCTAAATGAACTTCTTTCAAAAGCGCACAATCAAACAAAACACACCATCTTATTGACTCATTATGCACCAACATTTGCTACCATGCTGGGTGAACAAAAACGGTCATTCAAACAGATGGGAAGCCAACGTGTTGAAAGTCTTTTGAGACGGTATAAGCCCACAATGGCTATCCATGGGCATTGTCATAATGGAAAAAAGCAGGGAATTGTGGGAAGTATTCCAATCTACAATGTTGCACTTCCACTGAATGGAAGAATAGTCACAATTGAGTTTCCTCCCAAAGAAGAATAGAAGAATTATCATATGCGCCATTAAAAACGTTAAAGTCGGCATAAAATGCGCATTATACTCCATTTAGAGGCTAATTTTCGAAAAAAAGGAAAACTATATCAACGATGACACCGACAAAAAAGGTATGTCCCAGTCTGCCAGCCACCACCAAAGCAGTGATTTCTGTCCTTCTTGCCACATTAACGTAGCTGAAAGGTATTGCAGCGAATGCGGCATGGTCTTTTGCCTGAATTGTGCCCGACTTGAAGTAAAAGAATTCTATACATGTAGCCGCCACGGTCCAGATTCTGTGAGTGAAACAGAAGGAGGAAATATTTGTCTTAAGTGTGGTGAACCAGCGCGAAGAGCAACACGTCAGGATTACCTGTGTCCAAATTGTGGGTCTTCAATGGTGACGCCTATTCATAATTTGAGACAAGCTTTGGTAAGTCGATTTCGAACAACCTATTATCGATTGCGTGCTGGACACGAGTTGATATCAAATTTTGCAGCCCGTCTTCGAATGTTGAGATGGCGCATTCGAGAATTGCGTCTTGGCGGATTTCTTCATCATCCAGAGATTGAGAAGGAATTGTTGGCGCTTATTACCAAGGATATGCCGAGTGTGCATGAAAGGATAGTATTTCGTGCAAAGGGAATAGTGGAGCGGCACCGTGCCAGTAAGGGACGATTTATTCGTCCAGAGCATTGGACCATCACTGACTTCCCTCTTCTGGCTGGTTTGATTGAAGGCATACAGGAAGATGTTGCTGATTATCAGAACTATTGTGAGGAACTAGTCAAAGAGCTGGATGCAAAATTAGCAACAATAGAAGAGCGCCTCTCGCCAATATCGGGCTGGCTGAAACTCTTCGCTGAGCATGTAGAGAAGCTTTGCCTGACTGAAGATGAACATCCTGTGGCTGCCATTTATCCGGTTACATTGGAAAAGCCCACGGCAGGCGAGGGACTAAACAATGGTATCCTCTTCATAACCACGCAACGACTTCTTTTCGTTGGTCAGAAAGGCTTCTTCACGAGGGAGAAACGAGTAATCTATTCTGTTCCACTGAAAGTAATTATGGGAATTGAAGAGGAGGGACGGCTTCGCCGTAGACTTCTCATCACAATAGATGATGAAGAATCATTGAAGATAAAGGGATCCGCAAGAGTCCTTCGAGAGATACCGGATAGAATCTCCTATGCAACGACCTTTTCAGAGCATAGTTTGGTGACTACATCAGGTTCGATGCGCGTATTAAATATGAAAGTGGACGTAAGTTCTTTGCGAATCGAGCTTGATCAGCTCATAAACATGGCAATCTCTTCCGAAGAAATACCCTCTATGAGTTCAGAAGATTTGGATGCTATGAGAGGAGCACATGATCGGGCGTATCCGGGATATCCTTTGCATTTTGGTAGCAGAGGGGATTCATCTGAACGGGACCTATTATACACACTTCAAGAACAGAAATATAGTATTCAAGCTACGATGCAGTTGCTGAAACGTCAGTTTGAGGAAGGCAAGATTAATGATGAAAGCTTCTTCAAACAGTATAGATCATTGACTCGCGAACTTTATTCAGTGGATACCAAAATCCGAGAACTGACTAGGATTTAGAATGGTGAAACCCACTGTCTAGGCGGAAACTAAGCAAATTAGGTAGTGGTTAAGAGTAGAAGGATTAGATATTACTCTTTAACTTCCTTTTTTAGACGTTCAAGTTCACGTCGCGTTCGTTCACGTCGTTCTTCAGAGGTTTCCATTTCTTCCTCTTCTTCGCCGGGTACAGAAGGTAACTGTCCAGCTTCCTCTAAAGCAACCATTGTTTCAATGTCTTCTAGTTCTGTTTCAACTTCTGCATCAAGCTCCTCATCTTCCAATCCAAGACCCAGAATTTCTTCTGTAGCCTCTGCTTCTTCAATTAGGGCTTGAGTCTCTAGGATAGTTTCTCGTGCAGATTCGGGTGAGGCTGCTTCACGGAGTTCTTGAAGAGATGTGCCAATTCCACGAAGTGCTCCAATTACCTCTTTCTCACCACGCGCCTGTTCAATAGCTTCGACACCTCGTTCCATTAGGTCGATTTCTTGATCCACTAATCGAGCCTTCTGAAGGTATCGGCTGCGCCGGCGAAGTTGAAGCCTAGCTGTTTTCCTGTCTCCTCTTCGAACACAGCGAATAGCTTTGATTCGAGAGTCCTTGGCTTTAGTTTCGTATTCTCGCCCGCGTACTTCAAGCTGGTCGACAACACGATGAATCCTGGCGATAGTGTCTTCCTTTGGTTCAGCCTTCCGCGGAAATAGTTTCTCCCAAAATTTGCTTCGCTTTTCCTTTGGCATTTCCTAACTTTCCTCCTTCAGGCGACGGATTTCTTCTTCCAGTTCCGCCACTCTTTTTTCCGGTTGGGGTAGTGCGGTACCTGTTTCGACTTCGATTTCCTGATCAAGTTCGGTCAGTGCATTCGTAACTTCACCATCAGTTACTTCAGTTGAAACAGTCATCCGTTCCATTCCTGCCTCAGCCACTTCTTGGGTCATCTCGAAGTGACGGAGATTACCTTCAATTTGATCCACAAGCTGAGCAACTTCAGGTACACGTACTTGTGTACGCAATCCACTAAGCGCTACGTTTAATTGACCTAAGATTTTAGAAATCTCGCCCATCGCTTCACTTTGGCGTAACTGGGTCTGCAATCCTTCAATTCGTAGCCTGTAGGAATCAACGCTTAGTGCCCATTTTTGGAATCTTAAATGGTGTTGTAAATATAAGCGGACTGCATCCATGTTGCCTTGGAGCCGGTATTTCTTTGCCTTCTGGCGGCTTTTACTTGCTTCCTTTTCAAGCATTTTCCGTTGCAAATCAAGCTTTCTGCAGAAGACATCGAGGCGGAAAATAAGTTTCTTTAGGTCTGGTCCACCGCCTAGCCATTGCATGAAACGGCGAATAGCTGACACGTCTATTACCTTCCAGTTTCTCCCTTCAAATCGAGCTTATTATACTTTTGCTCAAGAGGTTATAATTAGTCAAGATAGTAAGGAATGCATTATTGGGATAAAAAACAATTGTAACCCTTAATCTCAGTCCTCATCCCAAAGATATTTTATCAATTAACCAAGCTTATTCCTATTGATGATGATTTTCTTAGAGTAAGAATTTTATAGATGATAAAAATGGAAGTGTTCTCAGTTTCCCTAAAAGACACTTGAAGGTATGAGATACGGCAAAAGACATGAAAACAACGAAAGATGCTGAAGACACAGAATTAAGCTTGGAGCAACAGAGTAAGCAGGCTTTAGATAAAGCACCAAAAGAACAAGATATTGAACAAAAAGAAGTTCAGAAATCCTATTTTAAAAGAGTCAAGGATAAATTTTCCAGTCTTAAAGTGCAAATAAGAACCAATAAATTTCTCATACTAAACATTTTGGCTGTTTTCGTTGGCGTGATTGGAGGAATCGCAGCTGTCATATTTCGTTTCCTAATATCGGCACTCACATTTGTTTTCGATTTCTTTCTCTATGTCGGAATATGGATTGGACCCTTTTGGATTCCTTTTGGAATATTCTTGATGACATCCATCGGTGGACTATTGGTTGGAATATTAACAACAAAATTTGCTCCAGAGGCAAAGGGCCATGGTGTCCCTGAAATAATGGAAGCGGTAGCTCTTGAAAAGGGGAAAATAAGACCGCGGGTTCCAATCGTGAAAAGCATTGCATCCGCTATAACTATTGGTTCTGGCGGCAGTGCAGGAAGAGAAGGACCAATTGGCCTAATTGGAGGAGGTTCTGGCTCATTCATTGGGCAATTGCTAAAGTTTGATGAAGAGAATACGAAGGTACTAACAGTTTGCGGTGTTTCCTCAGGAATTGCAGCCACCTTTAATGCACCAATAGGTGGGGCACTGTTTGGTCTAGAAATTGTGATGATGGGGATAGACCCAGTAGCAGTAATCCCAGTTCTGATTTCTACGGTAGTTGGTACAGCTGTTGCCTCTGCAATCCTTGGTACCTCATTAGCATTGCCTATTCCCAAATATAATTTAGTTTTTGGTCCAGAGTTATTGCTTTTCTTTGTCTTAGGCTTATTATTGGGCCTGATGAGCGTCATATGGATACGCGCACTGGGAACAACAGAGAGAGTTTTTAATGCACTACCAATTCCTCGCTTCCTCAAACCCGCACTTGGTGGTCTAATAGTTGGTGGAATTATTCTCTTTTTCCCACAAACAGCACGGGTTGGCTATGAAACACTAGAAATTGCTCTAATGGGTGGACTGCTCTTGGGCCCACTCGCAGTACTTGCATTAATGAAAATTTTGGCCACCTCTTTATCAATCGGTTCCGGAGGATCAGGTGGAGTTTTTGCACCATCACTTTTTATGGGTGGTCTATCTGGCACAGCCGTTGGAATGATGTTCCATCTGTTTTTCCCCAGTATGCTGACAATTCCAATGGCATTTGGTGTTGTTGGAATGGGTGCACTTTTTGCTGGCGCAGGAAGAGCTCCACTAACTTCCACAGTTATGATTGCAGAGATGACAGGAGATTATCTATTACTATTGCCCTTAATGACAGCTTGCGCAACAAGCTATGCAGTAAGCTCGCTAATATACAAGCATTCCATCTACACAGAGAAATTAGCTTTGCGTGGAATCGAACTAAAACATCAGCTAATCGTTGACATCATCGATACAATTACCGTTGACAAAATAATGAAAACAAGAGATTTGGTTTTTGTTAACCCGAATTTACTTGCTTTCCAAATCATAGAAATTGCAGATAACACAAAACACAGTTGTCTACCAGTTGTAGATCATGATCGACTAATTGGTCTAGTAACATTTAGACAGGCACACGACGCACTAAGAGAGGGGCATCCACTTGAAGAATCCACTGCCAAAGATATCGCCATGTCTCCGGCACCAAGTATTTTCCCAGACAGCACGGTACATGAAGCTCTTAATCAGATGCTGATCAAGGGAGTTAATCTGCTTTGTGTGGTGGAAAGGGATAATCCATCTAAACTAGTTGGACTACTTTCTCGAGAAGACATACTCAATGCGCATAACTATGAACAAATAAGAAGAATAAGAGAGACACAAAAAGGAAAAAATGAGTAATTAATAGATGTCAATTTAAAATTAAGATCATTCTTTTTTTACATGCAATAAAGTCGAGTTTCTCTCAGTGAACAAAAATAAAT
>JABXGU010000001.1 GCA_016550415.1 archaeon
TCATCGTTGGTGAACGGGGACCTGAACCGAAAGCAACTCCTACCTATCCAGAATTGTGTTGTCACACCCTTGAGGATTTTCAAGTGTTACAACAACGGGAGCAGGCACCATTTTCAGTGGATGAGAGGGCTCGAGAGGTATACAAAAATCGCATCATTCCATTTTGGAAAAACAAGACAATGCGTGAGAAGGTATTTTCCGTTGTTTCATCTGACTGGCAAATGGCTTATGATGCTGGCATCTTTACTGAATTCATGGAGCAGCGTGCCCCAGGACATGCAATCTTAGATGGTAAGATCTACACTCGGGGACTATTAGACTTCAAACAGGATATCGAAGATTCCATTTGTAATCTTGATTTTATCAATGATCCTGATGCGATAAAAAAAGAACAAGAACTCAGAGCAATGTCTATCACTATAGATGGGCTGATATCATATGCGAACCGATATTCCGCATATGCGGCCCAACTAGCTCAGAGCGAAAACGATGCTAAACGCAAAGCAGAGCTAGAGCAAATTAGTCGCATTTGTGCTCATGTCCCAGCAAATGCTCCGAGAAACTTCTGGGAAGCCCTCCAGATGTATTGGTTCATCCATCTCGGCGTTGTAACTGAACTTAACGTGTGGGACTCGTTTAACCCAGGTCGGCTAGATCAACACCTATTTCCATTTTATACAAAGGAACTAGCTGACGATACCCTATCAACAGAATTTGCCAAGGAGCTTCTAGACTGTTTTTGGATTAAGTTCAATAATCAACCTGCACCCCCCAAAGTCGACATTACAGCCGCACAAAGTGGCACATACCAAGATTTTGCCCTTATCAACGTGGGCGGATTAACCACAGAAGGCGAAGATGCGGTTAATGCACTCTCGTATCTCATTCTTGATGTCTGCGAAGAAATGCGATTAATCATGCCCAGTCTCTGTATCCAATTAAGTCACAAAAATCCTGAGAACTTTCTTCACCGAGCCCTGAAAGTTGTGAAGGCAGGGTTCGGACAACCATCGCTCTTTAACACAGACGTTATCATTCAGGAGTTTCTTCGAGCCGGTAAATCGTTGGAAGATGCACGGAATGGCGGGCCCAGTGGCTGTGTCACAATCAGTGCTTTTGGGAAAGAAAGCTGTACCCTAACAGGGTATTGTAACTGGTCAAAGATTCTCGAACTCACCCTGAATAACGGAATTGATCCAAAGACTGGAAACCAGATTGGACTTCAAACGGGTAATCCCAATGACTTCAAGACCTTCGAGGACCTTGCCATTGCATATCAAACGCAATTGAAGTTTTTCATCGATTTGAAAATTGAAGGGAATAATGCCATAGAAAGGTTGTATGCCACCGAGATGCCGGCACCCTTTCTTTCGCTGCTCTTTGATGATTGTATCTTGAAAGGAAAAGACTACCATGATGGTGGTCCTCGGTACAACTCAACGTATATTCAAGGTGTGGGTTTAGGTACTTTAACCGATTCTTTGGCAGCCTTGAAGTTTCACATCTTTGACCAACAAACCATTTCTTTACCTGATTTGGTGGAAGCTCTGAATAACGATTTTACTGGCGAAGAAGAACTCCGTCAGCGGCTCTTAACCGAAGCTCCAAAGTTCGGTAACGATGTAGAGTATGCGGATAACCTTGCGCGATTGGCTTTTGAATCGTATTTTTCGATTCTTGATAATCGCTCGAA
>JABXGU010000252.1 GCA_016550415.1 archaeon
ATTGGGATGGCACGGATAGATCCCTCCCTTATTTCGAGGAATCCCTCATCAGCAAGGGCAGTAATGGCTTGATGAACTTGTCCATGTGATAGGCCCAATTTTGCACATTGGTCATAGACTATGTGAAGCGATAACCACGAATGATTTCTATCATGCTGCTGTCGTAGTAGACGAAGCACAGCAGTTGCCGGATTTCTTGGTCTAACTGTCATTATTGGGGGTTGAATTTGGTAAAGGGCGTATTGTTTGGTTTGAACTAGTTCTTGGGCTTCACCCGCACTTGAAGCAACCTCACCATCTAGTGTGTGAAGGCCGACTTTTTCATTGCACCTTGGACACTTATGGCGTCTAGTATCTAATGGTAGGTATGTGAATTCATGACAACAGGGGCATTTTACAATCTTGAATTGACGTGTCACTTTTACTCACCTCGTTCTGTTTCATCTTCTTCGCTACCTAACTCGCCAGAAGGAGAAGCTGTAGAATCCTCTTGTGCAGATGAGCCAGTAGAAATTATACTCTCATCATCCTGTGTGGCAACTATCGGTTCATCGTCGATTTGTGAATCCAATGGAGAGACGGAAAATGTTGTCCTGCGGCTACCCTGACCTAGAAGGAGTTGGATAGCTTGATTTGCATGTCGTTGGAGACGAGAAAAAATGTATATTCCTGCAAGAAGACCACCTATGATGAGTGCTAGTGAAGCAATTACCAAAGGCAATGTGATTCCTAACACAAGTAGAGATGGCTGTATTAAGAGTGTGGCAATGCCAGTAGCAGGAGCGAAACCCGGACCTCCAGCAAAAAGAGCTTCAACTCGATAGATGCCGGGTTCTGGTGTGGGAATACTCCAATATGCGTTACCAGATTCGTCTGTTTCAAAGTCAATTTGCAAAATTGTGGATCCATTGGCAGAATACAATATCAGCGTGATATTCTCTGAGAGCCCATAGGTTATAGTTCCGTTTTCAAAAAGAAGATGAATCGTTACTGTAACAAATGGTGTATTTGCAGGGTCTAATATCTCAGCGGGACTTACAGTTAGAGAAAGTGTTGTAATATGAACTGGGAGTAATTTGACAAGGACAAAGGCATTACTTGAATCATAGAGATCTGGTGAGTCAAGATGACCAAAGAGAATAACAAGAAGATGATTTCCGGGCGTGTACGAATAAGGAATAATGAATTGGGCAAAACCTGCACCTTCATCCACTTGGAAATCAAATTGCCAAACACCATCCCAGTAAAGTGATGCTGTACCATTTAGTCCACTGCAACCATCTGCGATGACAGATATTTCTATCTCAAATGTTTCACCAAGAAAGAGTGGACTAGTCCAGGATTTGATAATGGTGGAAGTCGTTGTGCGTATCTGAACAAGAAAAGGTGCAGAAACCCATTCGGCGTACAAAATCGTCTCTGAAACTTTGATGCGGAAGTACCGATCGCCTAAAGGTTCAGAAGCTACCCAAGAAAAGAGAATCTGGCCATTTTCGTTTGTGAGGTCTGTAAACAGTAGAGTATCACCTTCATAGAAAGTAACAAGGTGGTTTGAGAGAATTGAACCATTGATGGCATCTGTAACTGTCACTTTCAGTAGACTTTGATTGCCAACATACAAAACGACTGGAGATAATCGCTCTATAGTACTTGATACTGAGCGACGCAAAATTTGCACAGTGCATTGGTCAGAGCTAGTTTCGTATTGATTCTGTGCAGAGAAATGATACCTTGCCGTCCATTGTCCGACCAAATTGGGGATCCAATGGCATTCAGCAAAACCATCGATGTCAGTGACATTGTATATCTCAAAAGCAGGTTGAGTTGCACCGGGAGGAGTAATTTGGAAGTCCAATTTATAGCCAGCTAAGCCACTTGCGTTTTCATCTTGAAGCCGTACTAGAAGGCTTAATGGTTCACCAGCTATGGGAGCTTCGGGAATCACCGATGCATGGTCTAGGGAGGTGCTGAATACCACAATGCGTAGGATATCAATTTGCACATAGCTGGTGACATATGGTGCTGTCACGTTGAGCACAAGAAGGTATTTAGCAGCTTCAAAGTCGCTGGTCGGTATCTGGCTAGCATAAGTTCCAATTCCTTCCTGAACGAAGATGTAACTTTCAGAAGTATTCACATTTACAATTGTGACAGCTGCATTTGTGACAGCTGCCTCAGGTTCATTACTTCCTGCAAGAAATACCATAGCTGAGATGTTTAGTGGGATGCTTTTGGGAACAGTAAGTCCAGGAGAATAGACAGTTTCTATTG
>JABXGU010000253.1 GCA_016550415.1 archaeon
ATGAACCAGTTTGAAGCCATTGAAGGTATTGAAGTTCATCACAGATGAGAAATGTCGTGGGGTGGAAAACGAACCCACTGATTGTGAAATTGATACCCCACCGATCATTGGGTCCCCTTGTCGCATTAAAGGTCCAGGTAGTATATCCAGGAAAGGGTTCGAAGTAGGTTTGGTATTCATCACTGACGCGAACCCATTGTTCATCTGTAGCGGAAAGCGGATGAATGAGTACGGATATAATCGTCAAGAGAACAAAGATACTAATTCGCAGAGATGATACCTTCATGAGGTTCACTTCTGCAGTGAGCGCGGAATTTGGTTTGTTTTTAACTGTTACGGTATCAGGAGTGGTTCCCCTGGCTCCCCCACTTCTCCCTCAGGACTAAAGTGATGTAATGAGTTTCTTAGATCATAGACTTAGTTGTCGACATCGATGACTGTGTCGTCATCAGGCAGATAGATTATGCGCCATTTGCGCGGATTAAGATACGGTCGTTGGGGGTCTAATGGAGGCTCACGTGTCATGATTAGTCACTCAGGCTATCAGTCACAATCCCAGCCTAAATAGGGTGAGAGAGGGGAGGCTAACTAAAGCGAGAGATTATAAAGTTCCGGCATTAAAGAACACCTATCTGCATTGGATAGGAAGCAACTAAAGATGACCGTCAAGATCGCTCGTCAAATCATCCGCGACGCATTACGTGTACGAGACCAAGAACATGTATGGATACACACTTGGAACCACTCTCTTGAATTAGCAGAAGAGGTGGCTGAACAAGCACAACTGCATGGGGGAACAGTAACAATGAGCCTGATGACTGAATCGCTCCTCACCCATAGTCTTAAGAAAGCCCCTCAAGAAGCTGTTATCACTCCACCCACTCATTGGCTCGCGGGAATCGCAAAATCGGATAGCCTAATCATTTTGGACGGTCCTAACGACCCAAGTATATTCAAATCTGTCGATAAAGGAAAAGCCCTCCATATCATCAACCAAATCAATCAAGTTTTAAGCACCGCTTTTTCCAATCGGGTTCGAACAATATTTGTCCGAACCACAGGTTTTACAGAACAAGCAACGAAAATCTACAATTTAGATTATGGAAAAATCATGCAAGAAAGCAATCGTTGCGTATTAGCCAACCAATCTGCAATTCTTGAGTTGGGACACCGGATCGAATCCCTACTCAGAAAACATCGTGATATTCACTTAAGTTCCAGTGAAGGAACTGATCTACGGTTCCGAACTCAAGGAATCCCCATAATTGATGATGGCATCATAGATCAGGAAGACGTGAAAAGCAAAAACTTCCTCGCCCGATATCCTGCGGGGACTATCTCAATTCCAATCGATGCAAATAGTGCGCAAGGTACGGTTGTGTTCAATTGGCCAAGGGCATATCTTGGTGATGTAGTTCAGAATTTAAGATTAGATTTTAAGAAAGGGCAGGTCGTTAGTTTCCGCTCTTTGAAGGGAGAAAACACCGTGGAACACGCCTTACGTGCTGGAACAGGTTTGAAAGATCATCTGACGCGACTTTCTTTTGGAATCAATCCGAATGCTTCTATACCTTTTGGGCTGGCTCTGGATGAATTAATCCCAGGCTCCATCACCCTTGGATTAGGTGATAATCGGTTCATTGGTGGTCGGCACCAAAGTAATCTTGCATACTCACATACTCTCAACGATGCAATTGTCAGTATTGGCCCTACTGCCGTAATTATGGATGAGAAAATCACTCTCTGATTCAATTTTAATTATTTTTTATGTCGTTTCTTCAATAAGAATCAAGACGGCACCAATCGCAATCAGCAGACCAGCAATCCCCCATGCTCCGATTGCAATTACAATCCCCAAGAGGATGAGGAAGACAGCAGATCGGGCAGGATCTTCCTGGATGCGCAGCGGGAATCGGGTGAGGATATAATAGGAGATGAGTATTGTAGCTATGCTGACCGAGGCCAAAAGGATATCAAAGACATTTACAGCGAAGATGGGTGGTCCTAACCCAAGAATGATGATGTAAATCCAAAAAAGAAAGGAGACAAGACCTAGAACAAGTCCTAAAATTGCTCCGAATTTAATGAGATGGTTA
>JABXGU010000254.1 GCA_016550415.1 archaeon
TATTTATTCAATCGCAACCTATCAGACGAGTGTCTCAGTCACACTTCATCCTCTCGTCCAAACAGGTCTTCGCCTCGGCTTAGTTATTGCCATTCTAGGTATCATTATCCTTATTGCCTGGCTCGGTTATACACGAGTCTTTGCTATTCCATGGCTTGTCCGCAAGATGCGCAAGATGTCCACAACCCTCGGAAAAGGTGGGACCACCCATCTCTCCAATCGCGACGTCAACCGCATTGCCACCCGTCCCGAATCCATGGAAACCATCATCGAACCCTCCTATGGCGCCATCGGTCTCCCCATTGGGGTCACCGTCCTCCCTGCCGCCATAACCATCGAAGAACGGGAAGCCGAAGACGAAATGATCTGGACCGAACTCGAAAAACTCGAAGGCCTCGGACACGACCAGAAACTGGAACTCTTCGAAGAAATGAAACGTATCCCCGCTAAGGACCGGGTCTGGTTCGTCGAAGACCTGAAAGAACAAATGGCCGACGGCACCCGCTTCGGTCGCGCTCCCGTCGAATCAACTCCCGTCCCCGAAGGCGTCGATCCCCTAATCCACGCCAGGCTCCAATCTCTCGACGCTCTAGGATCCGAAGAAAAAGCCGCGGTCGTCGAACAGCTACGCGGCCTCTCGAAAGAAGAGCAGGAAGAAGTCATCAAAGCCCTCGAAGAAACCACGCGCAAAACCGATTGATACTGATTTACAGATAACTACAAACGCTTCTTCTCTTCTCTAGGAACTGCGCTATAGTTTAAAGAGGGATACAACTTAGCTGCTCGCGCCCTCTAGCCCTTATCATTGACTAGATGGATAATTCAGAAAATACTCATAAATCCGCTTAAGGGATTTATAATAATGGCTAGTGGCTTTGCTATCTAGCTTGGTGGGATGTATTCAATGAGGTGTGGGCATTGAGACTCGGAAAACTAGAACTTGGTATCGTTATCGCAATCTTTTCGATTATGTTTATTGGAACACCAGCGTTAACACCTAACGCGCTAGTATCTGCTGCTCCAAACTCACCATATCAGGGTCTTGGTGACACCATTGAAGTATTCCAGTTTGCCCGAAATGATAGTGTAACCTTTCTCAACGGTAAAAACGATACCACATTCATATATGATGGCACATGGTTTTCAGGGAATTATCGAGGCTACAAGCTTTACTCGTCTGTGACTAATTTACGTCGAGTTACTGATCCTGTTCCTAACGGTGATTTTGAAAACGTAACAGGATTTTCTGATACATGGAATCTAACTCAAGCAGGGGGACTTATCAATTCAATTAGCAATGTCACAGGAGGCAATCCCCCCCCAACCCCTAGCCACTGTATGGACATGGAACTAGCATATGCCAAAGTAAACAAACAAGCAATTGCTTATGTTGATAACATTTTCAATTATACATCCACATTTACTCCTGATGATTTGGACCTCTTTTTTGATGTTAAATTTTCTGGAGATGTCACACAGCAAAGCTGGCTATTTCTCAAAGTCTCCATTGAAGATGAAGGAGGAACAACACTTGGAAGCTGGGAAAACAACCTCGCGGATTACCACGATCCAATCTGGCAAACAGAAACCTTTCCCACTTCTCCAGCTAATGGCCTCTTAAGATTAAGGATTACTCTTGATAAACGAACAGCTTCGAACGTAGATGTGCAAGGGCACATCTATTTCGATAATTTTCGATACGAAATTGCTTCTGAAGTCCAGCCAACAGAAGTAGGACTAGCACTCAATGAAACTTCGTTTGTTAATACAATTAGCAACGCTGGAGAAGTCAATGTTTATGTCGACTCGAACGCAAAGGAAGAAACTTCATGGGCAAACTGTTGGAGTAACTCGCAGCTATTCGCCTTCAATTCAATCTTTGAAAACATCAGTTTTACCTACACCTATAGCATGTACGTGAAACAACTCAGCCCGGTATCCGCAACCACGGATTTTTCAGCACCAATTGACACTTCCCCCACTTGGCAAATCAATTACACAGTACCTAGTGATCCCCCAGGAGATTATGTAGGCTATAGCTTCGGGCTCTACTTAAGAGATGGATGGGACCGTATTTCTGTCACTGAAAGCGGAACCCCTGTCGCCCATACTTATAATAGCATTACCAAGTTTGTGAAAATAAATGATGGCTTAGCAGTAAATGGACACGAATACACCATAACAGCTTCGAGTTCAAATTACGTTCTTTCGGTAACTCCACAAAAAGGGCCAACCGCATCTGGACCTTGGACTAACGTTAGTCTTGGGGGATATTATATCAAAGATGAGTACATTCGAATCAAAGCTCAATTTTATTCCATTGGCCCTTCAAACAATTTAGCCAACGTCTCAATTTTCTATCCTAATAACACCAAAATATGGCGTAGCGGAGAATATACTGGGGGCGGGTTCTTCGATGATGGTTCAGACACTTTAACAAGTGAAGCCTGGCAAGTTGAAGCCCCCGCCGAAGAAGATATCGGACAACAATGGCTAGTCACCGTATCGTTCAGTAATTTAACTCAATGTGGAATGAGTCAAACAACCTTTATCATCGTAGTCGATACTCAAGCCACGAAAATAACCCCTGCCCCTAATTCAGATCATATATGGGGCGAAACAATTCCAGTAAACGTTACATGGCAAAATGCTGAAACCAGCTCATATATCACCGATGCAACGGCTCAAATCAGATATGTTGATCGTAACGCACAAACTCGTATAGTTCCGATGGTTCCTGATTCGAATGGTGCCTATATATTGGACTTCTCTACAAATCTAATGAGTCCCGATCGAAATGCCGAATTCTATGTCGAACTCTTTCAATATGGGTACGTTAATGCGAGTTACATTGAAGGAACTCACCTTACTTTCACGGTAAATCTCATTAATGATTTAGATCTGGTTATGATTCGTCCATCACAACTTACGGGACCGAATGAATACACAGGTGAAACCACTCAATCAGAGGGCTACTTAAGTCAAGTCAAATTCTATGATCCATACCGAAGTGCCTATGTTCTAAATGAATCCTCATTTTGGCCCGTTGTAGAAGTAAACTATGATTATTATGAAAATACTGGCTCGGGTTTTGGAAGTCCACTTGAATCATCTCATTTCGGACATAATATGACCGATCGAACCTTCTACAAATATGATGCTAACTACTCGATTAGTGTCCAAGCAGTCAAATATGTTGTTTCAATGCAAATAGATTTGGCATCCTGGGATTTCAAGAATTTTACCTTCACAATAATTATCAATATCGCCCAGTATGCATCTAATTTAGATGCCATTCAAACAAATATAGCATACCCCCCTGAGGGGTCCGGTTGGACGGTATATAATCCCTCTATTGATAATTATGCAGCTAATTTATACTGGAACGAAGTATTCAACGTAACAGTCTACTATGAAGACACATCAACCCCTGTTCATACTCCCCTTGTTGGTGCCACAGTAACTATCTACGATAATGAAACTCTCCTCTCGCCAATGGCTCCCTTGGCCGGATCGCCTGGATATTATACATACGACATCAACCCAGCTCATCTCAATATCGGGCAAAACAAAATCTATGTTAGTGCATGGATTACAGACTATGCAAAACAAACAATACTTATCACCATTTTTGTTGAAAACCGATTAACTGCGCTAACACGAAACCACACAGGCTCCTCGTATATTACACCTTGGGGTCATGATTTCGTATTGGAGTTTACATATAGCGACAACGTTACAGGAACACCTCAGGGCATTGATGGCATTAATCCAACAGTTGTCTATGATGGAGTATCCGGAAACTACTCTGCGATTCCAAATGGGAACGGTATCTATACAATAATTTTCAGCGGTTCAGACCTCGAAGAAACATATTACATGACCATTACTTTTTACAAGGACAACTACACAACACAAACACAATACTATGAATTCACCATTCGAAAAATCTACACACAGGCTTATGGAGCCGCACTTCCATCATCCATACCTTGGGGCGAATTAGTAACAATAACCTTACACTATGAAGACTTAGACAATCCTGATGGGATAAGCGGGGCAAATGTTACCTTAGATTGGCAGCTAAACAGACCAAACGTCGATTACTGGATCACCGACAACCACGATGGAACTTATACAATCCAACTGAACACTACCTTCGTTCCAACTGGAACGAATAACTATCTCCTTCAAATTTATCTCACAAAGAATCATTATGAGATAGCACAAGCAACAATTTCCTTCCAGGTGCGCGATATTCAAACAATTCTCTACATAGTCAATTACGAGCCAAGTACTTCAGTACCTTGGGGAGATACTCTCACTCTTTATTTGCAATTCAATAACACAGATTTGGAACCTGATCAACTGATTACTAACGCTGTCATAACATGTAATTGGGATGCTTTCTATTGGAGTGTCTCATATAACGCATCACTCAATGCTTATGTATTAATAATTCAAACACAGAGTCGATTAGAGGGGAGTCACTCGGTAACAATCTATGCAAGTAAGACACATTATCTAAGTACAAACACACAACATAACTTCGTAAGCCGCGTAATTCGCACTGGAATTACAGCAACTCCGCTCTATGTTCCCACACATCCAAGAGGAACAAACCTAACAATCACAGTGAACTATTTCGACCTTGATCATTCCAGCATTGGATTACCCTTTTCGGTTATCATAATTGACTGGAACGCAAGTTATTACACAATAATTGATTTCCTAAACGGAACATATCTGATTGAGCTAAATACCACCTGTCGCGGAAAAGGCCCACACGACATTCTCATCACAGGCACTCTCCTGCCGCATTACGAAAACCAATCCATCTCAGTCACAGTAATCCTTTCAACCATCCCGATCCAAGTTGAGGTTATGGAACCAGCTTCAGGACAATTTACTGTTGATTATAATACGTTGATAACAATAACAGTGAATGTCACATCTATGATCGACGGAGGCGCCATTACTGATGTGAATGTGACTTATCAATGGGCAGGTCGAGCGGCTGTTCTGATGGTTCACCTCGGGAATGGAATCTATTCTGCATCCTTGTATGCTAATGATTCTGTATACTTCAATCACCCAATTACCATTCAGGCTTCTGAGGAGACCAAATACACACCTGGACTAGCTTATGTTCTCCTTTATATTCTCCCAATTGACACAGCATTAGATACAGTAGGAACAGGAAGTTATGATACGGTACTCGGTGAGCCTTTTGAGATTTTTGTTAACTTTACCACAATCAACGGTTTACCAATAAACGATGCGAGTGTTACATATACATGGAATGATGGGAGTGGGAACTTAGTAGGAACTGGGACATTAGTGAACACCGGTCCTGGAATATACAGTGTCTTACTCGACATAACTGGCCTCCCAACTGACGATTATACAATATACATTAGTGCAAGTAAACCCTCAATGCGCGAAAGAACCATTATTCTAACTGCGAGGATAAATCGAATTCCAGTTCAAATTATTGGATTGCCTGTGACGAAGGAAGTTCAAGTTGGTGAGCAATACAGTATTTTTGTAACATTCAATGATACTTATCATGGCACTTACATTACAGACGCTTTTTTGAATTTCACAATAGTCGAATTGAATTTCCATGGCCAAATGGTCAATCACTATAACGGTACTTATTCGATAACTGGATTAATTGCACCTCTTATCCCTGGATCTTACACGATAATCATTGAATCCCACGGTTCATCTTTGTACCAAGATATCCTCGTTCAATCGACATTGGTCGTAAGGCAGAATGAGGCTTTTGGTGGCATCATGACATATGTAGCAATCGCGGCTATTATCGGCATAATTCTTCTGATTTCATGGTTGGCTTACGTACGAGTCTTTTCAGTCCCTTGGATGGTCCGAAAAATGCGAAAGATGTCAAAGACTATCGGAAAAGGGAATATCCCATCAATATCAAAGATAGAACGTGCCCGTATCTCTGATCGAACCGAATCGATATCTGAAATTGCCACTCCCTATTATGATTCCGTGGCTATGGCTACAACAACAATAGTGATTCCCAGAGAAATCGATTGGAAAGAACGTGAAGCTGAAGACGAAGCCATCTGGGCACAGCTTAAAGAACTGCCTTTCATTGAATACGAACAAAGACTTGAACTATTTCAACAGATGAAACAAATCGCCCCCTCTGAACGCGTCTGGTTCATCGAAGATTTGAAGAAGCAGCTGGCTGATGGCACACGCTTTGCCCGAAAATCCAAGGAACCTGAACTTGACGAAGAATTAGAAACCCTCCTCCAAGCACGGCTTGCCTTATTCCCTGCACTCACTGACATTGAGAAAGCTCGGATTGCAGCACAGCTGCGGAAAATGCCTAAGGAAGACTGGAATGAAATCTTTGACACCCTGGCAATCTCCCAGGCTCCCTCAGCAATACAAGCACCAGAATCGCTTGGTCCAGATGAGTTCCCCTCCCTCACGAAGGAAGAACGGGAAAAGCTGCTTGAAGAGATCAAGGATTTATCGGATGAAGAGCGCCAAAAGGTCTTACAGACATTCCGCGAGAAAAAAACCAAGGAATCTGCAGAAGGAAAAGTTAGCAAGGGCAAAAAGAAATTCGAAGTTGACGAATCAGACAGCAAAGAATAGTGGTGCTAGCTTTTCATGCAAAAATTTGTTTAAATATGTAAATCCAAACCAAAGATCAACATCAACTTGAAAAACCATTTTCATTATTCCTACATTGTTCTAAAAAAACAACAATAGAAACTCATCAAAACAGCTAATACGACTCAAATCCTTTCTCAAAACAAGCTTTCAAAGTAACTAGTCATCTCACAATGTAAGCCTTTTGCGACAATATACGCAAGACTCCTTTCAGAATGGAAAATTGCGGTTTAACGAATAGAGTTGTCTAGATGACTGATTCAGAAAATACTCATAAAGTTCCTTGCA
>JABXGU010000255.1 GCA_016550415.1 archaeon
AGTGAACTCGCGTTTTTACCTTTCTTTTTTGACCTCTATCTAGAGCAAGGAGGCCCTCCTATTAGGAATGTGGCTCTGTTCAATGGGCAGTTGATTATCGGTCGAACTCCCGAATCAAACGTTCGAGAAGGTAAGTTTGAAATTTTTATTGCCAAGAAAGGGATTGAACAGCTTCTTTCAGATAAGTGATAAGCATATTTTTCGAGTTTACCAGCAACTTTTTGGGAATCGAAGTCTCTGTGCCCATTAAGGCGAAACTCATGGTCCATTCCTGGAAAATGGATGCGCTCAAAGCAATCTTCAATCCTACGAGAATTGCCATTATTGGGGCTTCAGATAAACCAAGGAAGTTAGGAAGTCTCACATTACGTGCCTTAAAGGCATCTGGATTTCAAGGCAAAGTCTTCCTAGTTCATCCATCTCTTTCAAAAATTGAAGACAAACAAGTCTATTCCAGAGTTCAAGAAATTCCCGAGCCAATTGACTTGGCCCTCATTGCTGTCCAGAGCCCCAACGTCCCAGAAGTGCTCCAAGATTGTGCTGAAGCAAAAATTCCTGGAGCAGTTGTGTATTCCGCAGGATTCAAGGAATTGGGACCCAAAGGACACCTTCTGGAAGCACATCTGGCAGAAATCGCGAATGATGCACATATCGGTGTAATTGGACCCAATTGCTTGGGAATTGGTAATATACCCCTGAAACTTAACGCCACCTTTTTTCCCTATCCCACTCCGATTCCTGCTGGGAAAGTCTCCATGATTAGTCAAAGTGGAGGAGTAGCAGGGTTAATGCACTATTCAGCCGTGGATGTCCAGTTGGGAGTGGCTAAATTTGCCAGTATCGGAAATCGAGTCAACTTAGATTTTGCAGATTTCCTTGAATACTTCAGCGAAGATCCCGATACGGAAATAATTTGTTTATTTATTGAAGGAACCGAAGAGGCGCGGCGCCTTATAGAAGTCGGAAAACAAGTCTCGCCCATTAAACCAGTTCTAGCGTATAAAGTTGGAAAAACACCTGCTGCTCAACGAGCAACAATAAGCCACACTGGAAGTCTGGCTGGGCGTGGACCACTGTATAGTTCCGCGTTCCGTCAAGCGGGAATACACGAGGTGACAGGAATTTCGGAGCTTATTGATACGGCAAAAGCACTCTCAATTCTCAATCATCTTCCCAAGGGGAATCGTGTTGCATTGGTAACTCATACCTTAGGTCCAACCATCATTGCAGCTGAAATCTTGGAAAATCGAAATGTGGAGCTTCCTCGACCGCAAGCGTCGACTTCGGAGGCCATTCAGAAGGTTATGGAGTTACCGGTCGATATTTCCATTGACAACCCTATCGATCTTTTAGCTCTGGGGTGGGCGCGACCAGATATTTTTGCTGAAGCCTTGCGATTAGCAGCTCAAAGCGATCAATACGATGCGTTCCTCACCGTCTTTTCCCCGAATTTCCAAGAAGATATTGGTGGAGGAACTCCCACGGATGGATTGCTTAGAGTGACACGAACAACACACAAACCAATCTTCGCGATATTAAATTCCCCGATAAGTTTCCCACCCCCAGAAAAACCAGTACTTGAGGCCGGGGGGATTCCAGTTTTTTCCTCTCCTGCAAGAGGTGCAAAGGCATTAGCTAATGTCATCCAATTTAGCCAGACACAGTCCAGACTTCATAAAAGGACGTGAAGAGGAACTCACTAATGGTTGGAAGAATTACGGTTTGCTGAATTTTGGAAGGATTTCATCGATTTCCAATTCCGCGTTATCAGCACGAAGAAAAAAAGACATGGGTCATCTCGCTGTAATATAACTGGAGTACAACCATTCACTTGGACCAAATTCAAAGTTTTTTCGAGTATGCCCTGATCAACCAAGAAAGTGCTACTTTCTATGGTGCGATTATAAAGACGTTGGAGTGTTCCAACAAAGAAGGCGCGGAGCTGTTGTAGAGGGCTTGTATTAAGTTGTGCAATATATTCGGTCGCAATATGAGCGCCTAAAGATGTTATAGCCCTACAAGATAAAGGGAGGATTTGAGTTTTAAAACCCCTTTACTTTCTTTAGGATGCAAAATCAGTTAGCAAAACCCTTTTGGGAATAAAGACGAATGGAGTTTTGATAATGCATTCGAACTGATTCTACACAAAATAAGCGAAGTAGGTTGTGTGTAATGACAGGAATAACTTCACTAATCGGATCACTGCAAAAGAATCATGCAATCGTGGAAGAACTAGTCGCTACAACCCAGCGTGAATTAGCAGTTATCCTTTCTCAGATTTCACAACTCCAAGAAATGGCTGAGAGACTCCAAGAATCTTGGGATGAACGTCAGGCAACAGAAGAGGAACTAGGTCATGAAGCCTCAGAACTAGAAGGGGAATTATCTGCTGAAAGTGAGGAACGGGGGAAGTTAGAATCTACGACATCTGCACAGCAAAAAGTTATTGTTGAAGCCAAAGCTGAGCGTGAAAAACTCCAACGGGAATTAGCTACAACCGAAGCAAAGCTCGAATCGCTGGAAGATGGCATTCGGAATACGGATCGAGCCCTTCGAGAACATGAGAGAAGTATGGTTAGTGTTGATGAGAAACTCAGTTCTTCAGATGATAAACTTGAAGCAGAATTGCAAAGTTTAGATACGCAGGTTAATGAAGCACGATATGAGGCTGAATCTCAGGAAGCGAGATACAAGGCGTTACGCTAC
>JABXGU010000256.1 GCA_016550415.1 archaeon
GTTGGTGTCGGCTTGGGACTATCGATCTGTTACAAGATTGTCGTTGATGAACACCATGGACACATTGATGTTGAAAGTCATTTAGGGAAAGGAACAACATTTACCATATCAATTCCAAAAGATTTGGCTGAGATGGAGAAGCGTAGGATTTGATGATAGATATTGAATCAGGGTGCTAAAGGATAAGTGAAATCTGATAGTTTAAACAAGAACTTGGTACCTGGTAATCTTTGTCGAAATTTGATTGTGTATTCAAGTATCCAGGAACTTGATCCTGAGGGTATTGCTCGATATTGAGAGTTCAGTGTTTAACTTTCATCCCTTCCTATACATTGCTGATTATTTATTGAAAATTGATTATTGAAGAGTTGCTCTTGACAAATCCTCAAAAATTTGTAAATTTGTGTTAATTGGGAGTACTAAAAGTGATCGGCAAAACCATATCTCATTACAAAATCATTGAAAAACTGGGTGAAGGGGGGATGGGCGTGGTCTACAAGGCTGAGGATACGAAACTCAAACGTATTGTTGCCCTCAAGTTTCTCCCTCCAGAACTCACCCGAGATCCTGAGGCGAAGAAGCGCTTCATTCACGAGGCTCAGGCTGCGTCCTCCCTTCAGCACAATAACATCTGTACTATTCATGAGATTGATGAGACAAAAGATGGACACCTATTCATATGCATGGACTATTACAGAGGGGAATCACTCGAAGACAAAATCGATCGCAGTCCACTCAAGCTGGAAGAGGCTATCGACATTGCCGTCCAGGTTACTCAAGGTCTAGCGAAGGCGCACGAAGTAGGTATGGTGCATCGTGACATCAAGCCGGCAAATCTTTACGTAACCAATGATAATGTAACAAAAATATTGGATTTCGGATTAGCTAAACTGAGAGGAAAAACAAAGCTGACTAAAGAGGGTACGACTTTAGGAACGGTAGCTTATATGTCCCCCGAACAAACACGAGGGGAGCCAGTGGATCATCGAACGGATATCTGGTCGCTGGGTGTAGTATTATATAAGATGATTACTGGACAGTTTCCCTTCAAAGGAGACCACGAGCAGGCAGTGATGTATTCCATCATAAATGAGATTCAGGAGCCACTAACCGGGCTTCGCACCGGTGTGCCCATGGAACTGGAGCGGATCGTGAACAAAGCTCTGCTAAAAAAACCTGTCGAGCGCTATCAGCATGTGGATGAAATGCTTGTTGACTTAAAAAACGTTTTCAAAAGCTATGAATCTGGAACAACAGAAGATCAGAAGGTTGAGGTTGCTCCATCCCGGATGAGGCAAGGGCTCATATACTTAGGCATTGTGGGTGTCATTATTATAGCCTGCCTCGCCTTGTATATTCTGCTGCCGAGAAAAAGTATTCCATCGGATAGGAAGTCCATTGCTGTATTACCATTCAAGAATCTTAGTGGAGATAAGGCCGATGATTACTTCAGTGATGGAATCAGCGAGGACATCATTACTCAGGTTTCCAAGATTGGTGAGCTGAGGGTTATCTCACGAACTTCATCAATGCATTACAAGGAGAGTACCAAGAGCCTTCGCGAAATTGGTAGGGAATTGAATGTGTCGACGATATTGGAGGGGAGCATTCGTCGTGCTAATAACCGTGTTCGAATTGTTGGCCAGTTGGTA
>JABXGU010000257.1 GCA_016550415.1 archaeon
CAAGAAGAGATAGCCATGGTCCGGGAGTCCGTACAATTTCGCCATTTCATATAGTTGATACTTATAAGTATCAACTATATGAAATGGCGAAATTGTACGGACTCCCGGACCATGGCTATCTCTTCTTGCTTGATGAAGAAAAAACCCTTCCAGCCCTGATGACACAGCAACACGCCGATATGGCAAAATTCCTCTTTGCTACTCCAATTTTATTGCTGAATGCTATTTCTGGAAGAAATCAGCGAATCCAAAAAAGTACGCTGGAAAAAATACGTGTGGTTATAATCGACGAAATCCTAGACATCTTTGCACAAAGTTATGGGAAAAAACGCCCTCGAAATGAAACCATCCAATTTATCGAACGAAGGTTTGGGCAAGGGAGGACCTTCACTCAAATCATTCATGAGCTCAAACTCGAACTCGAAGCCTCAGAACCTGTAGATTACGAAATCGACGAAAAAGGGTTAGAAGACCACGTAATTCGTGAATTTTCCGCTCGAAACTATCGTTTGAATAAAAAATTTGAGCCCATACTCAATCTCCTGAACTTGCTCAGTTCCGCCTCCCAGCGTATTGTTATTGGGCTCACAGCCGCCCTTTCTCAAGAAGCGAAAATTGATCTTCTCAAAACCACCTTTGGTGGTGACCAACGCGTCGCAGAAATCCATCCTGTTGGTGACGACTTTGAAGACTACAAACCCGCCTATAGCCTTCAACGAATTCGTGTTTTTGATGACTGGATTACAAAAATCGATGGACAAATCTCAGTTATTAAACGGCAGCTAATCACACCCCTTAACCAAGCATACTCTATCTTAACTGGACGCCCCACGATTCCCTACGACCGTCTTCTATTGTTCATCACTGATCTCCTTGCAAAAGAAGGCCTCCAACAAAAACTCAAAAATGAATACCCAGGTGATAATCAGAAAATTGCTCACATTCTAGCCTCAGCCAGAGCGTATCTCCTCATGACTGTTGCCCGTCAACGACTCCTCGAAAGTACATTCCCGTCATTTCGAACATTCATCCACAACATCACCAACAAAATCCTCACTGCCAACTCCGAATACCAAACCATACTGCAAGAACTCACAACACGCGAGGCTGAACGAGCTCCCGATAAAAAACAAGAACGCCTCCTCTACTGGCTTGACCGACTTACCAAAGAAGATCAACGAGTCTTAGTCTTATGCCGGTTCGTCGACACCACAAAGCACTTGACCCAAGTCGCTACACACCACAACATCCCCAGCACAAACGTTCATGGCGGCATGACTGGAGCCATGCAACACGCTCGCATCAACGCCTTCAAAGCTGGCGAAGTCAAAGTCTTGTTTGCCTCCGAACGCCTCATCGAAAAAGGCACCGACCTCCCTGAAGCTGACACCGGCATCTACTACGGCACAACCCTATCCCTTGAGCGTTACGAACAAAGCCTCGGACGCATCCGCAGCATCACCCACCACATCAAAACCTTCTACACCCTCAGCTACAACCAAACCGTCGAAGACGAAAAATCTCTCAAACGCGACACCCTCTTCCTCGAACTCATCGGTAAAAAACTAGACCCCCTCATCAAAACCTAAAAAATATCCCAAGCCGACCATGTACATAGTTTGTAAAAACTTCACCCAAATTCATCATAAACAGTATTTCCGAGTTCTATAACTTTATAGCATCACAACAATTAGCGCACTTAGGCACAACTTCGCCTTAATCCTATGAAATGGAGAATTAAATCAAATGAGTTACAAAACCGCTCAAACCCTGGCTTTAGTTGCCGGTATTTTATTCCTTATCGAATTCGTTGGCAAAATTCTCGCCGCGACAGGGGCATGGCTCTTCTTACCCACATTACTCGCATTCTTCGCCCCCTCACTCGATCCAGCTACGCTGGCCATGCTCACCACCATATTCAATTGGCTCACGCTCTTCATTCCCATCATCGCACTCATCGGAGCCATCCCCACCCTCATTGTCGCCATTCTCACACTACGCTGGCGACACACCCCCGACCTCCACAAAACGGGCCTGATCACCATCGGCATCCTCGGCATCATCTTCCTTGGCACCCTCCCCGGCATCCTAGCCCTCATAGCCGGAATCCTAGTCGAAGAACCGGTGAAAAAATCACTACCCTGAACTGACCTATCCTAACCTAGTTCTTTTTTCTCTTGCAGTTCATTTAATCAAGTAAAAGCCTTCAGATTCTGAGTGTATGTTTTATATACCGAATCGTGAACATCACCAGTGAGGGAAGAATTTTTGTGAACCACCGGAGGAATTGATATGGGAGATGAAGATACAGCCCGAACACTAATCCTAGTAGCAGCCATCTTACAGATCTTCGTCATACTTGGTTTCGGGGGACTCGCTATCTTTTTCTTTGTAGGCAATGCCCTCATTTACAGCTTCGATCCTACTCTGCCTATCCTTACCTTTGGATGGACCATGGTTGCCCTTTTTCTTTTCCTCACCACTGCGAGTTTTTTCCTAATGATTGTCTGGTTCGTCTGGCGTAGCCAACCTAGCCAACACCGTACCGCCCTCATCATCACCGGCATCCTCGGCCTCCTCACCAGCGTTTTACCTGGTATACTCGTAATCGTTGCAGGTGCCATCGCCCCTAGCTCACAGGACGTCATACAACACCCGCCTAAACCGACACCTTCAATACAGAAGCCGGGTCCGCCACGGAACTTTTGTGGACACTGTGGAGCACCCATTCTCAATCCCAATGCCCGGTTCTGTGAAACTTGCGGAACACGCCTTACCTAACTCTTAACTCCTTATAGTAGTCTGAGGCTAACTGCCAGAGGGCAATAGCAGTGATTAAACCCCATCCACTTGCAATAGCACTCACTAAACCGAACAGACGATACACAAGTAGATAGAATAACGTCATAAGAAAGATAATGAGTGTAATAACAACATTGAGTGTAAAGACCCACTGAATCCAACTACCTGCCCCGAGTTTTCTTCTAGGCTTAGGTCCTTTTTCTTTTCTACCATATCGATCTTGCGCCCATTCTGTTGTCAAATCAACTCACCTCCCTTTTCATTATTTGGTATGCAGTGAAGTTGTCATAAATACAACCATTATGAATACAAAGGGGCAGGATCACCAATCGACATTTTCGGCTTGACAATTAGGACATATTGTATCGTCAGCAAAAACTTCGACCTCTTCATGACATACTGGACACGTTTTTGTGACCTTCTCACGACGGATACGCTCTCGAACGGCTATATTGAAGTTGTCAAATGCTGCTTCGATGTCTTTAACCGTTTTTGCACTCCTTAACCCCTTTTGCAAGTCATCTAAAGCCCGCTTCCATCGCACTAGTGTCTTAACACCAGCTTCGCTCAGAACTGGATGCTCTTGTCCAAGAACCGCGATTCCGACGATTAAACCATTCAAAGTTTTTTGCCAAGAAGCCGATAGCCCAACCAGTGGATACTCCTTTGTAACTTTCACAAATTGTTTTTCATACGACATTTTCTGTTTAGCAACGATTGTATCAATATTATTCGGAGACATAATCTCACCTCCATTGTTCAAAGTACAGACTGGGTCGTAACCGTTCCACAGTCCACACTCCAATCGATTCTTTTCGATGCTTACATTTAAGCGTTGGCTCGAAACCAAAACGCATTAAAAGTTTCAAATCATGGGACACAAAAATCAGCTTTGATCACTTATCTTTGAACACTTATCCCTTACCCTCTACTTCATGATTAAATACCTAAAATGCCAAAAGGGTACGAAGGTGAATGGTTTTCCATGAGAACTGCTTCTACATTAGAGTTTGAAAACGGGTTCAAAAAAACTTCAACTTAGACGACAAATCACTCGAAAGCCACTTTCCTTCATGAGGATGGGTAATCTCAAAAAACCAAAATTATAGGAGATGAATTGAACTGAATATTCACAAAACAAAACGTATTTTATTAGTAATGGCTGTCTTGTTGGTATTCGTCTTCATTTTTCCGCCCTTGAGGACAAATGCCCGCGCTCGAGCTGATATACTAGCTCCAAGTAACGGTCAGACCTTCAATTATTATGAAACAACTAATATCAACATCAAAGTCTCAATCAGCTCAAGCTACAGTGTCTATGCGGTTCTCTATATCGACGGAAATCGAAAAACCTCCTGGACATCCACAGGAACCAAAACTTACCCATGGAATACTACTGGAATCTCTCGGAAAACCTATCAGATTAGGCTTAGAGTCTTCGAAATCAGGTATGGGGATCTCATCAGTATGGATACGGATACTATCTACGTACACATCGTCGCAGTAGACTATCGATTTAATGATCAAGAGTCTGCAGTCATTGAAAATCGTTATTTCAAATATTGGACAGAGGGGCAACCTAATGATTGGACAGTGGAGATCGGAACTGTTACACAAAGTTTAATGAGTCGGGATGACCACTCCGATTACGCTGCTCACGTGGAAAATAATACTGGAACAGCACAGCTTCACCAATCCTTATCTGGAATCAACGTGAATCGTGTACGACAAAAAACAATTGAAGTAACCTATTATCTGCGTAGTGATGACGATTCTGGACGGGTCGGGATTCGTTACCATGATGAACTAAACATATATGATAGCTGGGGGAGTTGGATTCCAGCCTATGATTCAGAGTCCTGGACGTGTATTCGCCACTCCTGTTACATCCCCGATGATGCACTAGGTGTCACCATTTTTCTAGAAGTTGATGACTTCAATGGAGACCGTGCCGTTGATACCCTCGTGGACTGCGTTGAAATTGTCCGTGCAAAATATCTAACTAGTTCATTGTTTAGTTTTGGGAAGATGGGTCTTGCGATTCATATCAGTCAGATTGACTTCTTTAATGATGCATTGGACCAAGCTGTGATCGAAATCTCAGTGTCTGCAGAAGTCGACGAAGATGTACTTCAGGGTGAATATAATCTTCCGTATTGTCTCATGGATATGGAACTTATCGTTGAAATGCTTCCCATTGTTGTGCCACCTTGGCCACACCAATACTATACGACTCAGATTGGTAAATTATACATCGTTGAGCAAGGTCAATCCAACAACCAAGATAAGATCATTAATACTGAAGACCCAGATAACGCTAGAGAACTTGGGACCAAGGCCATATCGGCAGGCGTTGGACTGGTCATCGGCGCAGCGACAAGTACTATTGAAACTCCCCTTGTTGGCACAATAATTGGAGCAGTAGCTGGCGAAGTTACTAACCAAATCTTGAATTATTGGGAAGAACAGGTCAGTGGAGATAACTGGTTTGCAGAAGGTGGAACTGATTACTATACAAGAATAAATTGGTTGGCTTATAACAGCCCAACATTAAATCTTAGTGAAACTGTGACACTCGCCAGTGCAACACAATCACTCGATTGGAAGTTTAGACCCCAACAACCCAATCACCGTCAAATTCGGGTCACTGCTACTGTCGCTTGGGGTTATTGGGACCCAGATTTTCATGCACCAGAAACGTGGTACTATCCAAGATTCTATGCCTATGAGAGCCGAGTCGCTATTATTGATATATAGTAGACGATTGTTCATTCGTGCCCTCCCGGACAGGGCACCTGTTTTTATTTTTATGAATTCGGAAAGGTCAAACCCTAGGGAATTTTAAATATCCTTGGAAGAGTACGAACCGTAACGCATTTAAAAGACTCAAATTCTGCGCCCCGACCAGAGGTGACATCCCCTTGCTGCGGGATCCTCTGTTATCGCGTCTGGTTCTAGTCCTACTCATCGCGTCCATCCGGTCAACGCCACTTGCCTTTTTCGAAGTCGGAGTAAACTTCCCCTGCCAGTTTATTCTCTCATTCCCCAGTCCTGCTATTCTCACTCAGTTTGCCCCCTTAAATAACAAAGTTCGGAGGTGATACATAGATGTCAACCTCCACTTCAACCCAACCCATCAACATCTGGCACCCCAGAATTCATCACACATCCATTGTGAGTAAATCCCATCTCCGAACCCTCATCCACACCGAATACCCCCACCTCACCCAACACCCCAAATACCCGAAATTCATCACCGATGCCGAACGCCACCTCAACATCATCACCCAACTCCAAGACAAAACCCACCTCAACCACGGTGACATCGCCCATCTCGCCCACACCCTCGGCATCACCCGCACCATCATCTACCGCCACGTCCGCCAAGCCCTCAAACCCCGCCTCTACTGGTTCCTAGAAAACGCCATCTCCAAAACTCAGGCAAGACACCATCTCATCGAAATCCACAAAACCAATACCAACATCCACTCCCTCACCGATCTCCAAGAACGATTACACACCTACTATCCTGCCCAATTCCTCCAACATGCCCGTGGCCAACCCGACCGCCTTATCCAATGTAAGAAATACTTCCAGATCCTTTCCCTCCTCGCCGAAGGCGGTCACAACTACACCGACCTCGCAGCCCAGGTTAGTAAAACCGTCACCAACATCAAAGAATGGTGCACCAGCCAAACCCGACCTGGCCTCCTCAACCTCGCCCGCCGCATCCCCACCACACCAACCAAACCCGGACACCAATGGCTCCCCCTCACCATGCAAGGACGCTTCCACCCCACCCACTTCATCCAAGTCCCCACCACCAACACCAACTGGAACCAAATACCACCCGTATTACAGCAACTTACCCCCCTCACCAATCCCTCTATGACCTACTGGCACCAACAATTCGGACCCATAACACAAGACGAAGCCTTCGCCTACCTCCTCGGCAACCTCGTCAGCGACGCCGGCAAAATCACCCCCCACTACACCTCCACCCGCCTCGAACTCAACCTCACTAAAAACTACACCTGGAGCAAACAACTCGGCGACGCCGTCTGCTACTACCTCGGACACCTTCGCATCCACGCCGAATACAAAACTTCCAGCCAATGCCACCGATGGCGATCCCAAAACTCTGCTTTTCTCACTTGGATGAAATTCACTTGTCTTGATCTCAAGCCCGGCGACACTACAACATTCACTCCAATCAATTCATTATGGCTTCTCTCAGCCCCCCGCAACATTCGACTTAAATTTCTTCAAGGTCTTAACGACGGTGATGGTTATGTGAACACAAAATACCAAAAGATTGGTAATGCTTGCGGTGTCAACTCTGACTTTATATTAAGACTTCTATCATCTCTTGGCGTGGAATCAAGAATTAATGGCCCAAGAGTAGTCATCGAACAACAGGCTAGTATTATTCATGCGGCGGAACTTCCATACTTCCTTCATGCAAATGGGCGTCAGGAAGAGGCATACAAACTTGCTGAAATGATGGGAAATCGGATGCTTCATACGAGAGAACCCATTACCAACGAAATTGGATCATTCATCAAGACTCTCAAGAAACAAGGTAAATCAATTGGAGAAATCACTGAGAGGGTCTTTGACAAATTCAATATTTGCTACTATCCAAGAAGAATTCGAATTTTTCTTAAAGATGAGGGAGCAAATTTATCAAAACAATAAGATTAACTGAATAGATAATAATCTATTTGTTTATTATTCTGTCCCTATGTACTTATCCACGGCATCCAACAGAATCTGCATCATTTCTTCTTTGCGTTTCTGATCGATTGCCACCATCCCGAAGGCTGGGATGCCAAGGATACGTTCTACCAGTTCAGGTGAAAGGGCACCTTCAAGGTCTTGCTTGTTGGCAATCGCCCACACCGGAACCCCAGGAGCATCCTTACGGATAACATCCAAAATTTCTTTTGTTGCAATGACGTTGTTGAGCGTCGAATCCGTGATGATAAAGACGATGTCTGAACCCCGAAAATAAATCGTCCACAGCCGGCGAAACCGCTCCTGCCCAGCAAAGTCCCACAAAATAATACTGTACGTCCCGTAGCGTGTGGCTTCGATTTGTTCGATGCTGAGGGCGATGGTGGGGACGTATTCGGTGGGTGGGGCGCCGCCTTTGAGGAGTCGTAGG
>JABXGU010000258.1 GCA_016550415.1 archaeon
ACCCATAATTACTGCTATTAGTAGTCCGTAAGATTCGTTTTTTACACCGGTAATAACTAGGCGGCGGTCTTTTATCACTGCACCAAGGCTAAGTCCAAGGATTGGACCCATTAGAGGCGCCAGAAGCATACCTGCTACAATAATGACAACACTATTGGTAGCCAAGCCTATGCCTGCAATGATACAAGAAACGATTAACAGTGCGATAAAATCAAAAGATAGACGAGTACCAGAAGCAATTTTTCCATAGATTTCCTCAACGGATAGTCGTTCCCGAGGAGTAATGCCCACCTCCTCTTCTAACATTGGCTTACTAGCTTCAATGGGTAGTATGTCAATAAGACCATAGTGGACACCTACACCTAGGGTCTCTAAATTAGTCAAGATGTCTTGACTGTTAGCATCTGAAACGCGGAAGACGAGTAAAAAGGCGGTAGTCGTGTGAATCTTAGAAATGTTACGTACTTGTGCTTTCTCTTCGAGAAACTCCATGATTTGCCCGACTTTTTCTTCGGGGAGAGTGATTTGGAATTGACGCACGTTTAATCCCCTGCTCAATTAAGAGCAGTATCCCTAAGGTGAAGGGCGTAAAAGGATTGCGATATTAGCCAAAAAAGTACTCTAATCCGAGGATTAGGATGACAGAATGCTTAATTAGTCATAGTAAAGTATTGGGTTATCCCCCAGCAAATCCAACGCACAAACCATCAATTGGTGTGAATAGTGAAATCCGGAATAATTCTCATTAAGAATGGCTTTGTTCTTGACCCAAAGAATAAGGTGAATGAAATCAAGGATATAGCCATCCAAGATGGAAAAATTGTTGAATCCGTTAATTCCGAATCAGCAGAGATCATCGACGCCGAAGGACGCATGGTTGTTGCCGGTGGTGTCGATATTCATGCCCACCTAGCAACACCCAAGGTTGATTCCGGTCGCGTTCTTAGGTGCGATCAATCCCGTATGGATCCATATACTTATTCAGATCTCTGTCGTGCAGGAGTATGGGCAAGTGTTCCTCCCACCTTCATGACAGGGTACAAGTATTCTCAGATGGGGTACACCTTTGTCACCGAAGCTGCCACAGCAGGAATTGTGGCGCGCCACACACATGAAGAACTTGGTGAAATTCAACCTCATGACAAAATCATGTTCCCACTCTTTGGTAATCACGTCCAAATCATGGAATATGCTCGTGCAAAGGAGTATGAGAAAGCCGCTGCCTTTGTAGCTTGGATGTTACAAGCAACAAAAGGCTACGCTGTCAAAGCTGTAAATCCCACAGGAGTTTGTGATTGGAGTTGGGGAGGAAATGTTGAGTCATTAGACCAACAAATCCGATGCTTTGATGTTACACCCAGAGATGCAATTATCACATTAATTGAAGCAGCTGATAGACTAGGACTCCCACATTCACTTCACCTTCATGCAAATATGTTGGGGCGACCAGGAAATACTGACATTACAACCGAAACTATGAAAATTGCTGAAAATCGACCAATCAAAAGAGAATCGGGACATAATTTGCATATGACCCACATTCAATTTCATTCCTATGGAGGAGACAGCTTTCTGTCCTTTAAGTCAGGTAGCGAAGCCATTGCCAATTATCTAAAAGAGCATAAAAATGTCAGTTGTGATTTAGGACAAGTTGTTTTTTCAGACACAACCACAATGACTGCTGATGGCCCTTGGGAGTGGATTTTACGAGGCATTAGTGGAAGCAGGTGGGTCAATGATGATATCGAAATTGAATGTGGAGGAGGAGTCGTTCCCTACGTGTTCAAGAAGACTTCTCGCGTCAACACAATCCAATGGGGAATTGGACTCGAAATCGCCCTAATGGTAAATGATCCTTGGCGTGTTATCCCAAGTACTGATCATCCCAATGCGGGAACCTTCATTAATTATCCATGGATTGCAGCTTGGTTAATGAGTAAAAAGGCACGTGAAATGGTATTCAAAGATGTTCGCGGGTCGACCCAGAAACGTATGGTTCTTCCATCAATTGATTCTGAATGGTCCATGAAAGATTATATTATTTCGACTCGTGCTGGTCCAGCCCGAATACTTGGTTTGCCAATGAAAGGCCACCTTGGTCTTGGTGCTGATGCAGATATTGCCATTTATAATTTTGATCTAAAGGAGGATTATAGTAAGAATCCTGAAAAAATTGTGAACGGATTTTCACAGGCTTGGATGACAATAAAAGATGGTATTGTGGTTCAACGGGAAGGAAAAATGGTAGCGACACCAAAGGGAAGAACTCACTGGATAGATGCAAAAGTGGAACCAGAATTGGCTAAGATGGTGGAGTCGGAAATCCGTGAACGCTTCCAAACCTCCTATACCATTTCCTTTGATAATTACCCTGTTTCAAAGCGATATCTTCAGCGGTCAGCACCCGTGCGAACAGAATTAGCCGCATAACAGTTATCTTCTAGTGTATTTTTTGGTTAATTGAGTGTATCTCCATGGAAATAAAAGCAGAGTGTACAGATAGCGGCATTGTAGTAAGATTTCGGAACGAAGCATATCCTATTGTCTATCCTAAGCCAGTCTGGAATTCTACTCCTGCTCAGACACAAATTGCGCTTAAGGACAATCTAGCCCTTGCAACGACAATGCATTTGCCACTCGTATTCAATGAAGATAAGATAACATATGATTCAGGTCGCCCGCTCCTTGAACCATATTTTGTACAAAATTTCCTAAAAGATATACCATCTTGCACTGTAGTTGATGGAACATCAACCGACGATGCTGTAAGAAAATATTTCAATATTGATTATCAGTTCCCTGATTCAGTTATCATCAAGCCAGCTTCTGAGCCCGTTAGTTCTCCGTTTCGAGCCATTGTTGGCGTAAGTTTTGGTAAAGACAGCCTCCTAACTTATGCTGTTGCCGAGGAAATTGGTCTTGAACCAGAAATGGTCTATGTTGTCGAAGAGAGTATGACCTATGAAAGAAAACACAAAACAGAACTAGCTAAGAAATTCAAGAAGGAATTCGGTAAAGAAATGCGTATTCTTCAACATGAAACTGGAAAACTTCGTGATTATACTCATCTTGGTCTCAAGATTTCAGAATTAGGGTGGGGATTACAAACAACCGAATATGCTCTCGAATTCATTCCATTCGCTTATGCAGACCAAGGAAAATACCTCCTTTTTGGAAATGAGCAAACAACCGCAGCGTCTTACATGGACGCAGAGGGAAGATGGGTTGTGCATCCCTGCTACGATCAATCTCATCGTTGGACGATTCACATAGATCAAATTTCTCAAATATTCTCAGCAGGTTCCGTTCATACTGGTAGCCTCATCGAACCACTAATGGACATGATGATTCAAAAAACCCTTGCTCGCAGATACCCAGAGATTGCCAAATATCAGATGAGTTGTTTTACAGAAACAGAGGCAGGTCGCGACTATCGTTGGTGTCATAACTGTTCGATTTGTGCAAAAATGTACTTGATGTGTGCTGCCAGCGGGATAGACCCAAGGGTAGTTGGGCTACGTGTTAACATGTTGGAAAGACAGTATAAGCAGTTCTTCACACTATTTGGAGGAAAAGCAATAACACTCACATATGCCCACACTAAGGTGGGACGTGATGAACAGCTTTTTGCTTTTTATTTGGCTGCATTGAAAGGAGTCAGCGGCGGATTGGTTGATGATTTCAGAAACAGCAAGCTTTTTGATGAGGCAAAGGAGCGACAGGCGGAACTCATCAAAACCTTTGTATCGATCTATGAACCGATTTCAGTTCCCAGAGAATTGAAAGCAGAGGTACTCTCGATTTATAAAGAAGAAATTGCTAAATTTGAAATCTGACAAGCCTAAAAGAACCGTAATAGAGGGAGACTCTAATGCGAATTGGATTAATATTGAACACTCGGAGCGAGGATACTGAATTCCAGGTCGAATATGATCCACCCCATACAATTGAACTCATAAGACACGGGATTGAAGCGACTGGACATGAGTATATTTTCATTGAAGCTGATTCTAACTTTGTTGAAACCTTGAAGCGAGTGAAGCCTGATTTGGTGTTTAATCGTGCAGAAGGGTTGAAGGGTGATAGCCGAGAGTCGCATGTCCCCGCCATGCTTGAGATGCTTAGCATACCCTATGTGGGCTCAAACGTATTGACCACAGCTGTAGGACTCAATAAAGGGTGGGCTAAAAAAGTTCTAGTTCATCATGGCATTCAAACACCGGCATTCTTCCTCTGCTCAAACATAAGGGAAGTTTCAAAGATTACGAAGGGATTTCCATATATTTTGAAGCCAAATGAAGAAGGATCTTCGGTGGGTA
>JABXGU010000259.1 GCA_016550415.1 archaeon
AAGAAAGGGGTGCGGTTTGAGACAGTATTACTTTCTTTGACCAAGGTTGGGATGAATTCTGAAAAGAATTAGTAGTAATGGGAAAATGGGGAGGATTAGCGCGATGGGAATGCTGGTGTAAATTAGGGTGTGTGGTTGAAAGACAAGAAAGTCCATGACATCAATAATTAATGAACCTCCAAGTTGTAATAATGAGAAGATGAATACGATGTAGAGAATTGTGAACAGAATCCAAAATATGGGATTGCGGATTAGTTGCTCCTCCGATTTTGTATTATGGGTCGTCACGACTTTAGATTGTTGAGAGTAGTACACGAAGATAATCGGGAAGAGGGGAGGAACTACCCAGAACAGTTGGAGGATTCCATAGGTGAATGCCAATAGTGTAAATGGGACGAATTAAGTCAACAAAAAGAAAAATGCCACAATTAGCAATAAAGGAAAGGCAATGATCACACTCAACAAAGACGCTCTGGCTAATTCTTTTAAAGATGGAAGTGGTTTCGACAAAATCCACGCTAGGGCCCAGATGTTTACTCCGCTTACTAGAAATACTGGAATCAAGAAGACGCACCATTTAATCCATAAGCTCAAATAAAAAATCGGAAACGGGAAAAGCACTGTCATAGGGAAAAAATCTCCAAAGGTAAAAATGAAGCTGAGTTGCCATACCAGATAATATGCTGGAGTAAAGACTAAAAATAAAACAAAAATTTGCAAAACTTGTTTACGAGTAAGAATCAAATGATCTGAGATAGAACTTTCAACCATCTCTCTCCACAACCCTTTCTTCCAAGGTTACTGGAAGTATGTAGGTCTTCCAGGTGTACTCTATTTCTGTGCTAGCTAATTAAAGTTACTGTTTTTACGGTAAATTGAGTAAAAACTGAAGGTGTGAACAACGGAAGATATTGAGACAGAATGATAAACAAGTTCACGTCGTGGTGTGTTGTTGCAGGTAACTTGCCTTATTTTGTGCTTTTTTCGTAAACGTAAACGAGAACGAGGGTGTCCTTGGTGTGGTCACGGAATTCTTTAACTTTGGTGTAGCCGTTCTTTTCGTAGAAGTGGTGGTTGCGGGCGGCCCAGGCTTGGGTCATGGTCTGCCAGCGTTGGGCGGGAAACTTCTGTTCGATGAATTGGAGGGTTTGGGTGCCGATGCCTTGGTTTTGGTAGGGGAGGTCGACGAAGATAGAGCCAAGGTAATTCCAGTTGGGCTTCGGCTGGCTCAACATGATGAGGACTCCTCCAAGAATGGTGTTGTTCTGGGTGATTTTGTAAAGGACGCCGTTGGTCAACCATGCTCGGAGCCAGTCGCCAGATTCGTAGCCTGGAGGGTGTTCATTAGGAGCTCCGAGATATCGTTGGGAATCGTCGTCAAACGCGCGGACCATGATCGCAGTTAACGGGGTGATGTCCTCTTCTTCTGCAGGTTCGAATCTAAGATTGATGGAAGGCGTCATCAAATGTACTGTAAACTATCTTCAAATTCAATGTTTTCGAATAGGATGTGTCTTTATAGTGTTCAAGTGTACGTGTGGTTGTAAACACTTCTACATCGAGTAGTGACCGCGTTTTTAGATATATTAATTTTAATAATTGACTTTCCTGTTATCATCTACAGAATGTTCAAAAGTACTGTTTATGCTAGTTCAACTAGCGATTATGATGATTGAGGGAAAACGGGTTTGTCTTCGGCCATTTGAATCAAGTGATGCAGTGAGGATTCATGAATGTTGGAACGATTTGGAGGTCCAACAGTTTACTGAATTGTATTGGCCTCGGTCATTGCAGGATATTGAGAAGTGGATTCGATGGACGCACACGATGAGGAAGAATGAGCAGGGGTATTTCTTTGGCATCGTTGAACAGGCTACTAAGACCTTAGTTGGCGAGACAGTAATGGGCATTTTGACACGGGCTCATCTTCGTGGGTCGTTTGGGATTATCATTTGGGATAAGTCGGTTTGGGATAAAGGGTTGGGGTCTGAAACCGTGCAGTTGATGCTGCAATTTGGCT
>JABXGU010000260.1 GCA_016550415.1 archaeon
GAAGACGGAGGAGTGAATGATTTGAGCTCAAGTTCAAGTAAGAGGAAACATGAGGGTGATTTAGTTTTAGGTGCATTGGCAGGAAAAGTCGATGCAACGGCTGAAATTGCTCGAACAGAAAAGGCTCTAGTTCAAGTGGACTCTGGAACCCTCTATTTTCCAGTAATACGAGCAGGTGTTGAGGTAGGAGGGGTATTCTTCGGATCAGGTCAGGTTATTATAGATGCCATTGTGGAGACACGACGTGGTGCCATCGGTCAAAGTAAAGAGTTAGTCTGGGATGGCAGCCTCTTCCTTTTATCCACCAGCGCTGAATGGGTTCCTCCCAGTATATTACCAGTTGGAGATAAGGAACTTAGGAGTCATAATTTAGACTCCAAAGAAGCAGCGGAGGAACGGGCTCAACAATTATTTGCTCGATATTTAGATGAGGGAAACTCATGGGTCGATGATGTTTTCGTTCTCAGGCGAAAAGGATGGTGCATCATTATCCTAGACAAGAACGAAGGTAAGACTAGGATTCTGGCTAGCAGAGACCGAATTGTATTGAACCGTTCCGATGCCAGCTTGATTATTAAGGGAAATCATATGGTTGAAACTGAGGGCAAATCCAAGGTTATCGTTTCGGGTCGTCGAGGTTATGTTTTTCGCATCGGTTAGTATGGTTCGAAAACCCGCTGGGAAGTTACTAGTAGGGATGTTGAAGACATGCCAGATTGGGTTGCCCGGTTTTTTGGTGTGCAAGATCAGCCGGAACGTGTAAAATCCCTAGTTAGGAAGTCTGCTTTTTTCAATCCCTTTTTTGCTGTAATTTTCATGATGTCTAGTACCTTCCTTGCGGTACACATAGCAGAGGTCCTAGCAGGTCCTGCTTACTATCTGACTCTTGGCATGGCTTTGGTTGGTAATCTAGCCTTTGTACAAAGTATCGTCCAGTTAGTCCTTGACTATCCAACGGGCGGTTTGGGAGACTGGCTTGGGCAACGGTGGATTCTATTCACCGCGTTTCTCTGCATCGGTGCAGCATTAATCTACACATCAATTGCCACCACTTTGATTGAGTTTGTCCTAATTTACATCGTACAAGGGATTGGTTTCGCTCAGCTTTCTGGGGCTTTTGGAGCTTGGTGGGATACTAACTACCGTGCTGTTGCTGATGATCCAAACCGGGAAGTCTACAGCGTAATCATAGGTAAGGTGGGGATGATCTTCCAGATTGCTACCACCCTTTCGCTGTTTCCCGGTGCAATCCTTGCAGACCTGATAAGTCGACAAGGTGTTTTCCTCCTTCAAGGCGGCTTAAGCATATTCATTGGAATAGCCTGCATCACCCTCCTTCGGGACTACCCTGAGGTCGCTGAAAATCGTCCTCGTCGCTCCATGCGTGAATACTATCATGTCCTCAAAGAGGGATTGAAATTTAGTTTTTCCAGTAAATTTGTATTCTTCTTTCTCATCGGATATGTTATCACAATAAGCACATTCCCTGTTTGGGGAAACATGATTCTTTTTGCAATCTACTATTCTTTTCTTTATGAACAGAAGGCTGTTGCTCTGTTTCGAACCTTGCTTTACATTGTCGGCGTCATTAGTTTAGAACGGGCAGGTGTATGGACCAGGAAACTGAATCCTGCCAGATGGCTTGCCATCTTTGTTTTCCTTCAGTCAGGTGGGGCATTATTCTATTTCCTCTTTGCCTTCATCACTGCAACCTTGCCATCTTTGCTAGTTAATAATGTGGTTGTGCCTTTCCCATGGATGTTCTTCCAAACCCCGGCAATAATCGTGTGTTTTACCTTCGTTGTCACAGGAATATTCGATGGTGCTGTGAGTGTACTCCTTCAGCGCTTAGTCCTAGATTTGATTCCTGATCGAACCCGAAACTCTCTATACAGCTTGTTTCCAACTCTTACACTGATTTTTGCAGCTCCTCAGCTAATCTTCTTCAGCTGGCTTCTCCCAGTCTTTGGTCCCTCACCAGTTCTCATTGGTCTTAGCCTTGTCAGCATAAGCGGATGCATATTAATCGCCCTTGGAATGCGCTATAGGCCAAAATCAGAGAAAGTAGAAGAAACACCCGAAGTAGAACCTAATAATGCTATACAGGAGTGAGAGTAACAAGATGTGAACTCATATTGCGTCCCTTTTTTGTGAGTCGGTCTTTTTACAAAGGAATGATGTTAGAATGGTATTGTAGGAGAAAAGAGACTATGAGGATTTTGCAGATAGAGGAAAGTTTTAGAAGGAGATTCAAATTCTCTGCGACTAACGCTACGGTGGTTATGAGCTAATGCAGAAACCTGTGCCAGAAAGTAATTCACCTCATCATTATCGGAAAATAGCTATTGCCCTCTTTGCTATTGGGGTAATTTCAAGTGGAATAGGTACTATTTTTCTTGCATCTGATTTTATTCAAGTGTATAGTACAATCAATCATTTCATTCCACAAATTGTTGATATAGAAAAAAGCGATCTTGGTGGGGATGACAGGAGACTCGTTGTGGAACTAAATGTTGAGAACTCAGGTTCCCGTAGCATTCTCATCGAGCAATATGGAATTACAATTTATTTGAATGGTGAGTACATAGTATACGATGAGGGCTATCCTGATGAAACTATAGAACCTTTCACAAACGAGACTTTTTCTATCCAAGTAGATGTGACAAGTGTTCTTGTAGACACTATTTTAGATGCTGAAGTAAGTGGATACTGGAATTGGGAAATAAGTTATCCTATGCGACTCTCAGTATCTTGGTTATACATAATCCCAGGATACCAGGGATCTTGGGAAGGGGTTACGGAGGTATCCTAATTATGACATCTGAAACAGAAGACAAGATTCCATGGCGACAACGTCTGCGCAATAAATTTCAGTTGACTCCAAGACAAAAAGATACTTGGAGAACTGCTCAGCGAATTTTCATTGCAATTTTAGGGGGAGGTATGATGATTTGCTTTACTAACTTTACTCTTCTTGTACAATTGACAGAGGGTATAGTGATTTTCCTACTTGCAGCAATATCCGGACTACTTGTTGGGCTAGTTTGCACTGAAATTCATTATGCTGTGCTATCGGGGCTAACTATACCCTTTATGGGCATCATCATATACATAGGCGTTATCATTGGGCCTCTCCAAATGTTCGTATCACCGCAACTGGGCAGCGTATTCGTTGTGATAGCCCTTTACAGTGTGATTAGGACAATCCATATCCAAATCTTTGGCGTCCTCTTTGGAAGCTTTATTGGTCGTGTTATTGGACCTGATTGGCACTAGGCTTTTGATAGTTCACCTTTGAGGGAGTCGAACTATCGTCATCACCCAGAAACCAAGGATAATGGCAACGAATAACCCAATGGCAAATAATACCTCGCCTAGAAGAATCAAGAAATAATTCGTTGGCCAATATACAAGTGCTAGAAACCAAATAAGAGCACCAACAATTAGGAAAATTGCGGGAACAAGGAAAACCCGATAATTAATAACACCCAAATATGATTTCCATTTCCCCTTAGTGCTAGGTTCTCGAGTCACACTATGTGGTGACATTAACCCAATCAAAGGCGAATTCCACATAATATCTACCATCCATCAAAGGAAAATATGTCCCTTTAAAAAAGCCTGTTGTTTCAGGTAACAGTTCTACTCAACCTATTAAATAGGAACACTGAGTGTAGAATAATATCTTCCTAGCGATAATTGCCTTCATTGCCATTTACTAAAATCAAGGGAAGATTGACTGTCTTAGATTGAAATCAATTAAAGAGACATATAGCAATGCCAAAACAAAAGACGAAACAGCGACCCGTTTGCATTGGTATTGATGTGGGAGGCACCTTTACTGACGTCATTCTCACTGATTTAAATGGACGCCGATGGCACGTGAAGGTTCCTTCAACACCAGATGACTCTTCACAAAGCCTTCTTGAAGGACTCCAAAGGGCATTAAAACAAGCTCACCTCCAACCTGATCAAGTCACATACATCTTACATGGTACAACTGTAGCTACAAATGCTGTATTACAGCGAAAGGGGGCAAGGCTCAGTCTTATTACAACAAAGGGTTTTGAGGATATATTGGAAATTGGGCGGCAACAGCGCCCTTCTCTCTACGATTTAAATGTTAATCGGGTTGCTCCACTAGTCCCTCGTGTACAATGTTTTGGAGTTGATGAGCGAATATCAGCTGATGGTAATGTTCTAACAACACTAACAAACACTGAAACCGAAAAAGTGGCTCAAAAAGCACGAAAAAAATGTGAAGCCATTGCTGTGTGCCTTTTACACTCGTATAAGAATCCAAAACATGAAATTAAGCTAGGAGAATTCCTTAGGAAATACTTCCCTAACATCTCTGTTTCTTTGTCTTCAGATGTTATCCCAGAATTTCGTGAATATGAACGCATGTCCACAACAGTATTAGACGCCTATGTTGCTCCTGTGCTTCTCAAATATATTGAACGTCTAGAAAAGAGTCTACAATCTGCTGGAGTATTTGCACCTCTTTTGATGATGCAGAGTCATGGTGGCGTCCTACAGTCGACCCTTGCTAGAAAACAGGCTGTACGCCTCCTTTTTAGTGGTCTTGCAGGTGGAACCCTAGGTGGATGTTATACTAGCCAAATATTGAAGGAAAAAAATGTTGTCAGCTTGGATATGGGTGGCACCAGCACAGATGTAGCTCTTATTTCTGAAGGAAAAATCCGGGAGACCTCTGAGGGACATATTGACGGATTACCCTGTAGGGTGCCAATGGTGGATGTAGAAACCATAGGGGCGGGAGGAGGAAGCATTGCATGGATTGATGATGGTGGCATTCTTCGTGTTGGTCCACACAGTGCTGGTGCAGACCCCGGTCCTTGCTGTTATGATAGGGGAGGTATTGATCCTACTGTTACTGATGCTAATCTTCTATTAGGTCGACTTAATCCAGATTATTTTCTCGGTGGCAAAGTAACGTTGAATCGAAATCTTGCAGAGGAATCGATTCGAGTTCTTGGACGACACTTACATCTTTCACCAGAGGAGTGTGCTTTTGGTATCATCCGTGTTGTTAACGCCAATATGGAAAGGGCTATTCGTGTGGTCTCTATACAACGCGGATACGACCCACGTGACTATGCCCTTGTCGCCTTTGGTGGTGCAGGACCAATGCATGCATGGGCACTAGCTAAGAATCTCGGGATACCTCACGTAATTGTGCCAGTTGCACCAGGACTCCATTCTGCCCTTGGATTACTTGCTACCAATCTTCGTTGTGATCAAACTCAAACCGTTCTCCAATCAACTACAGCACCTGACTTCCAGCAGCTCAAATCTAGTTTTAGAAATCTTGAAGCCTACACCCGCAAGATTCTGCTTGAACAAGGTGTATCAGACCGACAGATAACTATCCGAGGGTTTGCGGATCTTCGCTATGAAGGGCAGGCCTATGAACTCATAATTAGCCTACCTGATGGTAAACCTGGTAAAAAATGGCTGATTCAGCTGCTGAAAAATTTTCACAAAGTTCACCAGCAACGCTATGGTTATTCCACTCCCAATGTTCCTGTGACCATAGTGAATCTTCGCGTTATCGCTTCTGCTACTATGCCACAATTGAAACCATTAGACATCTTAAGTCAAGACAGCCCACCAGAACCGAAGGAAATCAGACCTGTCTTCTTTGAAGAATCTGGCAGATTCCTAGATACACCCGTTTATGAGCGAGTAACATTGGGACTGCATACTGAAGTTCTGGGACCTGCTATTATTGAGCAGCTAGACTCGACAACCGTCATTCACCCAAATGTCAAAGCATCTGTGTGTAAGGGCGGCAATCTCATTTTGGAGGCGAATTCATGAAAACAGATCCAATTACATTTGAAGTTCTCCGTAATGCCTTCGTCTCCATAGCAGAGGAGATGGGTGCCA
>JABXGU010000261.1 GCA_016550415.1 archaeon
ATCGTTGATGCTGATCCTCAACGGCAGGCCCGCGCCGCCTTTACCTTCGTGATTGGACCTCTCATCATTGGTGTAGGAGACCTCATCGTCTATGCTGCCTTAGTGTCGTATGCACTGCGCTATATTGGCTGGACCTTTGCTGTATTGACCTTCGCCGCTGTTCTCGTCGGGTGTCTAATCAATACACAAATAGTTGTAAAGAAACCCAATCAAGTCATTCCTGGGCTACCCATTCCTCTCTTATGTGCCCTCCTTCCAATCTCTATTGGTCTTGCCCTTATTTTCTTGGGCTTTGGTGGCGTCTTTCTCTAATCTATGGACCAATCTTTTTTCCGTAAGATTAGGAAAAACTCCTAAGCTTAAACGAAACCTTTATGCCCGTACAGGAGTTGTCTGCCCTAGAGTACCACCTGGGAAGGGTGTAATTGACAGATAGACTAGCACCTACAGATGTCCATGAACGTTTCAAAGAAAAGCCCACTGACTTTGGACTAAAAGTAGTCATGATGGGTGATGGTGCAGTTGGCAAAACATCACTGGTGCTCAGATACACCCAAAATACTTTCTCCCCTGAATACAAACAGTCGCTTGGAGCTAGTTTTGCAGTTAAGGACTTGGATGTACAAGAGCGTAAGGTCAAACTCGTCATCTGGGACGTCGCTGGGCAACCTTCTTTTCGCCAAGTTCGTCGTCATTACTACAGTGGTGCCCATGGGGCATTACTTGTTTTTGACGTATCTGAACCCAGTTCTTTCATGACACTACGAAATTGGTATAATGATTTTCGTCGAATAGTGCCTAATGGCGCCGTGGTCCTCATTGGTAACAAAGTAGACTTGACGGAGAAACGAATGGTTCCACAAGAAGCTGCTGAAATGCTCCAAAAATGGTGGAATATCCAATATGTCGAAACTTCAGCTGCCACTGCAGCAGGAGTTCATGACGCGTTTCTTAAATTAACGAATAATGCATTGACCAGAGCATTTTCTCAGATGCGAGAACGTGATAAACCAATCCTTAATGGTACCTAAGTCTTTGTGGCCTCTGGGGTTGTACTTACGACTAAGGTAAGACCTGATATGCCAAGGACCCATATCTGGCTGTTTTTTATAATGGCTTCTTTTGCTTGAGCTTTCCATTCTTCTCCCCGAACACTTACTTTTCCTTTCCAAAGCGTTCCTTCTCTGAAAAAGCTGGTAAGTGCTGTTCCCTGCTGTCCTATTAGTGGATCATAAACAGGAATTGAAGAACTCGACCAATATGAATAAATTTTCACCATGGTGAAACCCGCTAGTCCGATTGCCACAATTGTCATTCCCAGAACCAAGAACTGTGGAAGAAAGATGAACAGAATGATGAAAGCAATTATGGCGATGATGACTTCTTCGATAATATTGAATAGAATAAATGCATACAACCGCCGTCTTGACTTCTCAGCGTTAATCGTCATATCCTTCCTTTTGAAGCCTTTCTATAATTGCGTAATCACTCAGCAAAAATAATGTTGTCGTATCAAAATGCTGAGGTATCGGTAGGCTTTTACAGATTCCACACCAGCAGTAATACCTTGGAGGTAAGGCAGGTCATGGCAGAAACAGAACTTGCATATGAACTGAATCTATTGCGAAAACTAGTTGAAATCAATACCACCGTGACCAACGAATCTCGGATGGGTTATGCAGAATGCTCAGAGATGATTCGACTCACAGCACAACAACTAGGACTTGGCACTGAAGTCTTAGATGGGCG
>JABXGU010000262.1 GCA_016550415.1 archaeon
CGCAAGCTTGGAAGGCTTGTGTCCTAAACCAACTAGACGACGACCGCCATCTGGATACAAGCCTAAACCGAAAACAACAAAATAAGCCTATCTCAACCAAAGCAGAAGAAGTCAGAAAAAACCCTCAAGCAATAGCTCACCCAAAAAGTCAAACCAACAAACAACCAATTGTTGATTAAGATAACTCAAGAAATATTGACTATAAAATGGACAGTACATATTTCTTGTGTCAAGAAACCTTTACAAAAACGTTTTTCTCTTCAGAAAACCATGGTATTTATGGGCAGATGGCTGGGCAAGCAAAACAGGGTGAGACCAATTGGACAAAAAAATAATTGGAATACTCCTGATAGCACTAATAGCCATAGTTTCCATAACAAGCCTAAGCTATTACATACTTAGTCAACCGAACCAAACCCCAAATACTTCTTCACCAACACCCACGCCTACTCCGCCACCAAGTGAAGAACCAACTGAACCAGTCTCCATACCCAAGCCATCTGTCCCAGAATTCACTGTCAAGCTTGTTGACCACTCTTATGTCGTTCCAACAAGCACTTCCATTGACCCATACACCGGACAGGAGATAATTAATCCAAGCTACACAGTAGAAAACAAGACAATTGACATTACAATCAAGAACCAGCGGTTCGTACCACCTGATAACCTAACCAAACTCTACTATAATGTTCGTGTTAAAGGTCATTTTGAAGAAAGCTGGACTGAACTTTATCAGATATCTAATAATACATCACAGAATAGTTTGCGAATACAGTTAGATTCTGAAAATACAGTAATCTCAACTCCACAAGATTATCCTTCTGGTGGATTAGTAGATTTTCAAGTGGAAGCAGTTATAGCAACTGCTCATCCATTCTTTAACACCAATTTTGGTTATTGGTCATATGAAACAAGTGGCTGGAGCAACACACAAACAATAACTATTCCCTAAGGGTGAGAGCACACCTGTAACTCAAGCTAATTTGATTTAACAGGTTTGGCGAAAATGAACAAAATACTCGGAATTGGAATAATCATCACACTTTTAGTAAATGTACTGGTGATGCTTATTGGATTCAGTTACTTACAAGATGAAATTAACCAGTTAAAAACTGAGCCTGATTTATCATCAACGCCCAAACCAACTTCAACTCCACCAACAATTCCAGAACAAAGTCCCCCACCTGAAGCGACAGTAGAGCCTTCACTTTATGATTATGTAGTGTTTGAATGGTACCTAAAAGCGGAGTATATCAACAATGTTACATGGCTGAACATGACTTGGGCCTCTTATGATTTTGGCAAGACATGGAGCGAAAATTACATCGCTTACATCGATGATTTCTGGGCAATTCCCCAAGGAATAGCAGATTCGGACATAGGTGTTCTTGCGAAAGCAGCTTTCGTAATTCAAGTATCTGCAAACGTCTCATTCAATGAAGCAACTGGATTTACAATAGTCTTATACCAATATTCTGAATCCGACGAATTGTATTATGCAATCGAGTCAAGCTTGCCTCGTCTTGCTGATACTAGAGGATGGACAAAAACTTACATTTAATAATCAGAACCTGAACGCGGGCTAATTAATTTGAAATTTTCTCAAGATATGAAAGTATATCTTTAAGGGTTGAAGTATCCATAGGCGTGAACTGATATCGTTTCTAACGTTGTTGTTTCGTTAAAATGAAATGATTTTTCACTGAAATCTTGTGTAAACGTTATCGTCTCTTCTGGAGCGTAATTCTGTAGACGAATCTCCCAGCCTGTGTCTGCCCAATTATTATCAACAACGCCAACTTCTCTTGATTCTCTAATCCAACTACCATCCTTCGTCATGTAATCAAGGTCTAAGGCACCCCTGAACAAAGTTGGTTCGTTGTAGAAACACAA
>JABXGU010000263.1 GCA_016550415.1 archaeon
GGGATGAAGGTTTCGCCTTTTCCAACTCTGAAGAGCTACCCAATGATGCCTCTATTTTTTGTAATGTCTTAACAAGATCCTTGCGTTTTTGGAGGTAGAAGGATAAGGGAATAGACTTCTTTTTTAGCTGCTGTATGAGAGAAGAGAGTAACAGAGTAGTTGCTTCGCGCTTGACAAGAAGCGCTTCACGATTTATATCAACCACTTCACTGTATTGGAGAGAGGAAGAATCAATGATTTCTTGAAGTTCGTCTACCAAGGATTCTAGAGTTGGAAGACGCTGAATAACAGTATTCAAAGGTAAAACATCTGTGGGCCAAATTTTGATATCAGGGTAATCCGATGAAGAATCAAAGGTAGCAGGTACCAATATTGGCTGAGATGTATGTGTATTAAAGCTATTTTGCGTGAGAGTGGGTGTTGCATGGCTGATTTGTGTACGTGAAGAGTGAGGGCTACCTTCTTTCCCAAAGAAATAGCGCCGGATAGCCTGTCTCCAATTATGATGCGAAGACATTACAAAAACGATAAGGAGAATCCCTAAACAGATAACAAGTTCAATCAAAATGAAATTAAGTAATGAGGGAACTAAAACGAAAAGAATGAGAAAACCAAGATAAGGAGGAAAAAGGAATAGTATTGCGAATAAAACGAATGCGACTATGGCGAAAGCAAAGCAGCGACTCCCATTTGAGGTTCTCCGGAAATCAGGTGGATTCGCAGAAACGTGTTCATCCCGTTCTTGCGATGACATATTAATCCCGTCTTCCATGTTCCATTATTCCTCGAATCCTCATAACTCTTTTTGAATAGGACAATCATCTTTAATTTTACAAAGGCGAAAATCTTCGAGATGGCTTGAAATCAATCTCCTCAAGATACTATTATTTCACTTATCTTCTGCCCTCTCTTGCTTTTAGTAGCGTTGACTGGCTCAATCTAGATTGGAGAATGTTTAATGATGCAGCAACTTGTCACAAATTCTTTTGATCATACCCAGATTCTACGTGAAGTTCTTGATGAATTAAGTTCAGATGATGATATTAAGAGAGTGTTACAGATAAGAGAGGAAAGCATTCGCCATCTTAGACCCGTACTGGCATACGCTTGTCGACTTCATCTACGCGCAGGTTGCACAGCAGAAAGCAAAGCCGCTTTGAAACATTTTGCTTATTGCTATCTCAGAGGACAGATACCACATTTTGTAAACACAAAATAGACAAAAATAGTTGCTAACCTCAACTGTTATAGTTCCCATGAATTTTCTTGCTAAAAAAAGAGTGCGCGGGAGGGCATGCTGGTAGGCATTCCTCCCATAGCAAACCAAAATCTGTTAGGTTTTTTGAACAGTCCTGTTTCGGCGGCGTCGAATAACTATTGTAGGTACGAAGACCATCATCAAAGCAAGGAATATGGCTACTAAAGGAAAGCCGGGGATTGGTGGAGTAGATGAAGTTGGTGTTGTTGTTATTACAGAACCTATTTTGTCACGCACACGGATAACCATTGGTAGCCCTATATGCCAAGTGCTTCCTTCCCTAATCCGTCCCACGACAGTTATGTTAGTACCATCTAGTTGGGCTGGAATAACGTAGAAATAGTTCTCAGGACCTGTTCCATCATATAATGACTCAGGCGAATGGTAGGCGTTTGAGGTGATTGTGACGTTTGACCAAGAACCGCTACCGATTTTTACATCCAATTGAACCTCATCTACATTTGGATATATCATGTGAGCATAAACTGTGACGTTGATAACAGAGGTACTCTTGGGAATATTCGGCTCCCAATAGACATTGACCTCATCCATTGCATCACTATCTGCTAATCCCCAGTCGAAATCATAGACTTCCTGGTACCACCGTGCCACAGCTTCATTCTCAATAATGACACCAGCTTCGCGGTTCTCATTGATACTGCCTTCACTATAATTTATACTGCTTATGAGGACAATACGACCGTCTACAATGATTCCTTTGTTATGGTTAGCACTGAACCAGCGTGTATCTTGCCAGACAATGGGAATATCATGATCAGTCAGAATCTGTTCAATCAATGCCCAGTCTTTTTCTTCTTCACTGATGACTCTAACTGTCACCCCACGAGCTTTAGCAGCAAGAATTGCATCGATAACCTGATCGACTGCGCCAGCACCGCCAACATCAGTAAAGTATGGTATCTGAATGTCAAGTGTTGCCTGTGCTATGTTGATACAGTAGAGAATACCCTGTAAACTTGTATCAGGGCTAACTATTGGAGTTACATTCATTGACCCACTGAAATGACCTGCAGAAGCAAAGGGTCTAGTGTATGTACTGCCTGTTTCACTGTAACTCAAAGGAGAACCAGTTCCATGAGTCCCAGCGTCATATACGGTGCCGTTCTTCCAGTCACCATCAAAAACTGACCTGTAATAAGAAGTAACTTGTGTGTCAGTCATAGCGATGCTCCATTCTCGATTTGCCTTCTTATCAGGTTCTGGGAAGCTTGTTTTAGCCCAATTTCCAGCATGAATGATAGTAGTCTTGTTATCGATTATGACATACTTCTGATGAGCATATGTGAAATCACTTGAACTTGTCCATTTCACATCATAGCCAAGCAAAGTAAGGTTATTGGCAACATACTTGTTCGGATCTGGATACCCGAGACTGTTCCAACCAATAAGGAACTTCATATCCAAGCTAGGCTTTGCGCTATGGATTTGATGAATCAAGTCGAGAATGTAGGGATTATTAATTCCATATATCTCTACATAGATACTTTGCTGAGCTGAATTCAGGAAGTGCCAAAGTTCATCTTTGCTTCCATCAGGTGAAACGAACGTTGTCACATTCATATTTCTGTTAAAGGTCTGCCATGAGTACCCTTTTGACGACATGACAGCAAACCTTCCATCGTTTCCTACATCGTGTGATGAAACAGATAACGGAGTAATAGCCATGATCATCAGAAAGGCAATCATAAACCCGAATATTTTATAGCGATAGTCCCTCATAGCGGGCTACTCATTCGCTTCGGAATAAAAAGTTAAGCCTTATGATTAAATTTATACCATACACATTGTGAATTAACCTTCAAAGGAGAAAACCAAAATGAAATTATTCTATAAAGTGCATCCATCGAAATACCAACAAGCAATGGAAGCAATAAAAGAGAGATTCGGCATGCATCAAGAAGTCGATGAAGAGAAGACCATCTTAATGCTTGACAGCGAGGATATCATCGAATTAGTGTCAGGAAGTTATAACCCTAATGAAGATGAGATGGCACATATCCGCGTGGTACTCGTTGACGAGTCCTTGAAGGAAGTCTTCGATTCTATTCTTGGTGAACCTTACAGAGTAAAGTAAAAAGTTTCTATTAAAACATATATGGTGATTTTAGCATGGAGAGAAAGGAATTATTTTATCAATATCCTGCCTTTCCCCCTGCCACTGAGGCATTCAAGTGTCTGTGTAAC
>JABXGU010000264.1 GCA_016550415.1 archaeon
ACCTAGGCAGCAGATATGTGCGAAAGGGACTACATGACTAGGGTCTTGCATTTTACACAAAGTTCTGGCTTGGGCGGTGTGACTGACCTATCTTTAGATCTTATCAAATACTCCAAAGATTTTCAATTTGTGGTTGCTAACTACTGTGACGACGAAAGAACAGAGGTTGAGTTTAGAGAGCTAGGTGTTGAGTATCACAAAGAAATCTCTTTTGATGGGTTAAGGGAGATTATCAAAACAGTTGATATTGCGCACGCCCAACCCGGAGCTAATGCGAAGTGTGATAGTTTAGACATAGCACTCGACTTGGGAATTCCAGCTATCGCAACGGTTGGAACTGCAGGGCCCATACACCGCGATTACGAAGGTTTGGTGACTGTTGTGGCGGGAAGTCAATCATTGCTCGACAAACAGCCAGCCGGTGCAAGGCTTATATACCACGGAGTAGATATTGACCGACTGCAATGTGGAGACAAAAAGTTAGCCAAGGAGCATTGGGGGCTAGATCCAGATAAGCTAGTTGTTGGCTGGATGGGCAGGTATATCGCTTTCAAATGCCCTGGTACTACAATTGGAATTGCCAAGAGAGTTCAGGAAGCGGATCCGAGTGTGCAGTTTGTCATGTTTGGAGACAAAGATGGGTACGAGCCCGCAGTTGAGTTAGCAAAGGAGATTGGTGCTGAAGTTGTGTTTGCTGGGGGTACTCGGGAGAAGGCTTTAGCATATGGAGCAATGGATGTTGGGCTGTTTCCAACTTTCGGGGAAGCGTTTGGGAGAGTAGCTGCTGAGATGTTAGGAGCTGAGGTTCCCATGATCTGCTCACAGTGTCCAACCAATGTTGAGATCGCCGGTCCTTTTGCAATATATTTGCCAGCTCCCAACTACTGGAACGACAACCACAAAGCAGATTATCATTGTCAAACCTGGGCTTACTCGATCCTAGCTCTACTCGAATGTGAGCAGCCTCGGCTGGATATGGCTAGGGCAGGCAAACAGCGAGCGTTAGATTTGTTTGACGCAAAGGTGATGGCCCGGAAGTATAATGATCTTTACAAGGAACTTGCATGATAACTGTTCTACAGTATCTCCAGGGCTCCGGACTAGGCGGACCTACCGACCATGTCCTTGACATTATCAAATACTCCAACAGAAACAAGGTCCAATTTGTCTATGCAGACAAACACCACGACCAACGAACTGACGCTGAGTTTGCTTCTTTAGAAGTTCCTCATATTGTCGTCAATAATGAAAAATGGGACCTAAAGGAGGTATTGGATTCTTTTTCTATTGATATTGTCCACGGCCACCCCGGAGCTAACACAACTTGTGCTGCCATAGATGCAGGATTAGAAAAGGGAGTTCCTTGTGTAGCAACTATTGCCACACGAGGTCCAGTACACTGGGACTACCTTGACAAAGTATGGGTAGTTTCACCTTGTCAAATGCAAGCTGACTACCACAGCAACATCCCTAAAGATAGGCACAGATTCATTTACTACAGTGTAGATATAGATCGGCTCCAATGCGACGATAAGCGAGCAGCCAAAGAGCATTGGGGACTGGATCCTGATAAGCCCGTTATCGGTTGGATTGGAAGATTTATTGCTTGGAAGGGACCAGGAGCGTTTATTGGAATCGCAAAGTACACACAGGAAATTAACCCAGATGTCCAATTCGTTACGTTTGGTGATAAAGACGGTCACGAGCCTGCCAAAGAACTTGCAGAGAGGATCGGGGCGAATGTCCTCCTTCCTGGAGGTATCAGGCGAAAAGATTTGGCCTATGGTGCAATGGACATCGGTTGCTTCCTTACCTGGGGGTTCTTTGAAGGATTTGGTCGAGTCGGTGCTGAGATCATGGGAGCAGGAGTACCCATGATTGGATCCCTTTGCACAACCAACCTTGAGTTGGGCGGCCCCTATGCTGTTTACCTTGTACCTCCTCAATACTGGGAAGACCATTGGGATGCTGAGTATCACGGAAAAATGTGGGCTTACACAATCTTAGCTTTGCTTGAGAACAGACCACTCCGAGAAGATATGGGTAAAAAAGGTCAAGCTCGGGTTAAGGAGTTATTTGACGCCCGAGCTATGGCTAAAAAATACAACGAACTCTATGGAGAGATAATGGATGGAAGAAATTGAGGAACGAGAATCACTTATTATCAAAAAGTTTGACAGCGACAGCCGCCTAGCCAAAGTTCTAACTCCCCTTATCTGCATGGGAGAGATCATCCCCTGGTTCCCAGCAGTTTACTTTGCAGAGCTACAGAATGCGATTATCAATGATAAACGCCTTGTCATTGTAACTCCCACTCGTTACGAACCTTTAATAGAACGGTTTCCATGCTCCTGGCGAATTCTCATTAAAGATCACTACCACCTCAGCATGATAGCTCACCGCCACGCTAGGCTAAATGATGACTGGCGGCGTTACCCAAGACCTGAGAATTGGTCGGAATGCGCTCAAGTTCTTATTAAGGAACTGAAACCTTTGCTAGGAGATATTGCCTGGGGTATGACTGTGGGGGTGTTTATGACAGACATACACACTTACTCCCCAGCACTTCCTACTCTCTGCGGTCATTGGGCAGTCAACCACTTCCAGACAAAAGTTAACCCAAATAACGCAATAAACTACCTAACTTTTACCCCCTCAGAGAGTACGCTTCAGTCTTTCCCTTATGATTGGGAACAGCACCAGAGGCCTTTTGTAGCTATTCATACACACGCCGGATTCCAGGACCGTCAGAAAGCTTGGCCATACTGGAATGCCTTCCTTGAGATTATGGAGAAAGAGTTTGAAGGTACAGTCTTTCGACTCGGTGGGATGGATGACCTCCAAGTGAAGTTAGAACCTCAACAGAACTTTGTGGATTTAGGGTGGACACACAACTCAGTTGCTCCTCTAATTAGTCAGATGTTTCAGATGGATTATTTTGTGGGAGCAGTTGGGGGTATGATGTATCTTGCGTTGTCTCAAAGAGTCCCTTCACTGGCCTTCTTTGACCAACATACAAGAGAAGCTTATAGTGATCCTCATATCAACTACGATGGTGTCGAACTAATGAGGGGTTGGGGCACTTCCAAGTTAGAGTATTTCCTAGGAGACAACTTTAAAGATTTCAGTCCCAAAGAAATTTTCAAAAAGTCCTGCGAGCTAAAGGAGAAG
>JABXGU010000265.1 GCA_016550415.1 archaeon
AAGGGTTTTTATAACCAGCAAGCCTTTAAAGGAGTAACGTTCTACAAATTGTAGCCTTTTACAGGTTTTTACCTGAAGGTGGGAAAAATAAAGTTGTTAAAAACAAAATCGATTTTCTTGGTTTTCGCTTTCTTCCTACTGATGTCTACTGGACTTGCTATGACTGAACAGAGACCGGTTGCAGCTGCTGGGCCTTATACAATTGCCCTCAGCACAGCCTACGGATGTGGTACAAAAGCAGTCGCAGACATTGGAACATGGGTTGCAAGCCTTGGCTGGACACTAAAAGTCACTTCTGGACCAATCAATGCTACATTCCTAAGTGACGTTGATGCGCTTCTCCTAGGCTCACCCTATGGACCAGTTTCTGGACTCGAAGAATTCAACAGCACAAACTGGCCCGCGTATTACACACCAATAGTGGACTGGTTCGCAACCGGGGGCGGTAAGTTCCTCTGGGTTGGTAGCGATGGCGACTATCAAGGACGAAACTGGATTGCCGAGAATGGAAGTGCAATCCTTGCAGGTGTAGGTAGTGCTATCCGCATTGAACCAGCTGATATCAGCGAACTTGCTCTATTAGGTTGGGACGATGGATACGCAGACTATCGACTAATAGTGAATGTCACTGCATCAAATGCAGTATCTCAATTCTGCTTTGATGGAGTGAATGCAACACTCTTTCATGGACCAACATGTCTCTATGGTATCTCAGGAGGCGCAGCTGTCTCACTTGAGGATGTTGCTATTCCAAATGTCTATCCTATTGGTCTAGAGCACGCTCAATCCAAATATGAGCCTGATGACCCAACTGTCCCAGGATATGCCCATACTATTGGTGAAGCTGGACCCTTCGTCATGATTGCAGGTCAAGTCGGATTAGGACCCGCCTATGACAATAAAGTCATGGCTTGCGGTGCCAGTATGTACGGTGATTATGAGCCCATCTGGAAAGATTCCTATCACGGTCTAGCCATGAATGGTTCAGGATTCGTGAAGAACTGTATCCTTTGGGGTCTCACATATGAAGCATTTCCACCGGGATTAGATCCTCTGCTTATCATTGCTGTCGTCGCTATAGTGATTGTCATCGTAGTCATCGTAATCATAGTATTACTCCTTCGCAGAAGGAAGTAGGTCGCCTACTTCCTCCCTTTCTTTTTATTTCGAGTTTTATTCTTCATTAATACAATCGAGTTTTTAGTATAATCATTTTTTAATTATCTTCGAATTCTTGTTAATTTTTTTGTTCTCTTCGCATATGTGCAAGAAGAAAAAAGATACCTGCTGTTTGCTTTTCAATCCAAACCTCTGGAACAATGAAGCGAAAGCTGATCCTTAAGGGATATTACTGGAGAAATAACTGGTATATCATGTCCGAGGAATTAGGATACAACATATTGTTTCTTGAAATCGAAGTAGAGTAGTGGACCAGCAATTATGAGTGCAAAATATCCTAGTCCAATGATCCAAAGGCCACTTGAGATAAGAAAAATAATTCCAATGATATCGTACCGTGTATCTTTCTTTTTACTTGTTTTTAGCCATATTTGAATAAAGGCAAATCCCACAAGAAGTGATGAAAGGAAGAGTGGAAGCGTGGCCCAGCCTAGGAAGATGGGGGCTGCAAAATAGAGTTCAAGACTGCGAGCGACATCAAAAGGATAATTGATGTTGCTCATAAACCATGTGAAATCAGCTAATCCAAGAAGTAATAGACTTGGAATTCCAATCACTAATCCAAAGCCTAGGTTGCGGTTTGAGTATTTTTCTTTAAAAAGGTTGAGTACAATTGCCAAGCCAATTACCATTAGCCAACTGCTAAAGATGCCTACTAGGTTCAAGACTGCTGCAACGATTACTGGAAATGGGAAAAAGAGATTGACAAGCCAACGAATAGTAAGAACTGAATATATGACTAGAAATAGCATACCAAATTGTCCAAGACTGAACTGCCTTCTTCGATTAAAGAACTTAGCTGGTGCTGGAAAAATAAAGACACTGAAAGAGGGGGCAAAGATGTTTACGCTAAGAATACAGGCAAGAATTAGTATACCTATTCCAAAATAGCTCATCCAGCCAATGCCGTTTATTAAGAATAATATTCCAGTATAAAGGGCATAACGATTTTTAGGTTCTAATTTCTCGCGTGTTACCAACATTGTAATGCCCCAAATTAAGAATGTCAGCATGAGTACAAAGATTGCTGAACCGTAAAGAGTTGCACCCAAGGGATGACCAATTGCCAGGAATATATGTGCTAAAGCTTGAAGATTCCAAGCAAATAATCCAAATAAGAATGATAGTAGTCCTCCAGATTGTTTGAATTCAATATAAAAATCTATGAAGCCAAAGCTGAGGAACACACCACCGATCCATGCAATAACACCTAGGATAATAAAAAGAATTGATGCTCCTATTGCTCCTACAAGTGATATTGGTAAATGGTAGATGATGAAGTATAGGAATCCATAAAATGCTAAGAAAATACTTCCTATGTATCCTGCATCAGACCAGCGTGTCTCCATTTTTATCACCGACTTCTTACTCTTGCTCAATAGGTTTCCTTTAGGCTTTTCTATTTGATAATGAAATCTAGTAGGATTTTCACTTGGACTGGCTTTTTGCAGCTTTTGAGTTTTCTGATTATTCGTGTTTCTTATAGATTAGCTTCGCCAATGATTTGTCCGAAGGGGCATTTTAGGTCTAATTTGAAATACATACCGGCTACAACATTCTCGAGCTTGAAGAGTTTATCCAGTGGATCATCATCAGTATGACCAAAGACTAGTTTACCTGCCCCACCTTTTCCTTCATGTATTTTAGTTTCGAGCTTAGCGGCTGTAATCTGATTCAAGTCGTATGTTCTACCATCAACGGAAGGAATTAATTTTAGATTAATCGCTGCACCAGTGTCAATCCAGTCACCTGGTCCTTCTAGGTCAACATCAAGGGTTAGAAGTGGGACTTTATTTCGGATTACACGTGCAGTGATATAATCCTTTTTTTGTTTCCATTCAAATTTTGCTAGCTTAGCTGGGAATCCCCATATTTCACGATGAGCAACAACAGAAGCATCAAGATCACAATACATCGAGATACAAAAGACTCCATAATGCTCTTTGTATGTGCATTGAACAACAAGGGCTGCTTCCCAGATTTCAGGGGCTAGGTAGCTGTTACAGAATCTTGCTACATAAGCACCTCCAAGCAGTCCCGGTTGTAGTGGTTGCGGTAGTAAGCCCCGGATACAGTCTTTTGTCGGAGTGAAGACAACTTGAAGCATATCTGAATCAGTATAGCTAAGAGGCCCACGAAACCATGGGGTGTGTGTAGGCATTGTTAATTGCTTTGACATAGTACAGCACTTCCAATACTGTGGGGATGAAATGTACAAACCCAGTATTAATGTTCTACTTTTTATTTCTAAGCTAGAAAATCCCAATCTTTTTAGATAT
>JABXGU010000023.1 GCA_016550415.1 archaeon
CATATCCGATATCATCGATTAATTCTAGGAGACCTCTAGTTTCACCAAATTCCAATGATGCATCCAGCTTACCTTTCTGGACTAGTTCCATTGCACAACCGATGGTGCTTCCCACAGAGATTGTGTCTAATCCCAGTAGATTACAGCGAGTGTTGGCAGCTGCTATCCATTCAAGATCGTTAATCCCACATTGAGGACCAAGAGCCCAAATGGTTTCATATTCTGGTCCACCACCTTCATGACCATATGCCTTAGTAACCCGCCCGCAACCAATGGGACAGCCATAACAGGCGTATCGTCGTATGAAAAGGCGCTCCAACATTTTTTCACCGGATACACCTTCTGCGTCGTTGAAGGTTCCTTCTTGAAAATTGTGGGTTGGTAGCATTCCGTATTCATTGATGAGATTAACAAGTACAGCTGTTCCATAAACGGGTAATGATTTGTCTGTGACTGAATTTTTCTTAATCAAATGGCGGCACCGTTTTATCACCGCTCCTAACCGATCTGAATCTGGCACAGCAACTTCTTTTGTTCCACGCACAACGATTGCTTTGAGATGCTTAGAGCCCATTACAGCACCTACACCACCTCTCCCAGCTGCTCGGTGCTTATCAGTTATGATTGCTGCTAGTTTTGTTTGGTGTTCACCTGCAGGTCCAATACAGGAAACCTGAGCCTTGCTATCTGTTTCTTCAAGTAGAGAATCAGTAGTTACAGCTGTATCTTTTCCCCAGACACCCTTTGCGTCACGAATCTCCACCTGATCATTATTTATCCAAATATACACTGGAGATTTGGAGCGTCCCACAATGATGATGGCAGCATAACCTGCTTTCCGAAGTTGGGCGCCGAAATATCCACCAGCACTAGCATCAAAAATTGTGCCGGTCAAGGGGGATTTTGTGACAACTGCAAATCGTCCAGAAGTAGGAACCGCTGTTGCAGTGAGTGGTCCTATAGCGAAAATGAGAATATTTTCAGGAGAAAGGGGATCAAGCTTGGGAGGCAAGGTGTCATAGAGTAATTTCACTCCAAGACCACGACCCCCAAGAAACTTTTCATATATAATAGAGGGTAAGGGTTCATTTCGGATGTTTTGATCTGTAAGGGATATCCTAAGTATTGTCGTTTCGGTATAAGGTTGTGGGGAAGAAGACTTGGACAAAATATGTACCTCCTATTCATAGAATATGTTATGTTCACGATGGGGACAAGTAATGCAACGTTGCTTATACCAAAGGAAGACTTCCTTGGGTTGCTTATCTAGGCTAGCTTGTCGACTGGGACAAATCCAACAGGGCTTATCAGGCTTCATCCAAGAATCACTAAAGCGTGCCCATCTGAAGTTCTCTACAATAGCAACACCTGCGCTAGTTCCCAAGCGGTTAGCCCCAGCGTCGATAAGACGGAGTGCATCTTTGAAACTTCGAATACCACCAGCTGCCTTAACACCCATTGAGTTACCGACAGTTTTCCTCATGAGGCGGACATCATGGGGTGTTGCGCCCATAGGTCCGAAGCCAGTTGATGTCTTAACATAATCAGCGCCTGCCTCTTTAGCTAGCAAACACGCTTGCACTTTCTCATCATCTTTAAGCAAACCAGTCTCTAAGATTACCTTGACCTCAGCATCACCTGCAGCACTAACAACTTCTGAAATATCAGAACGAACCAAATCATAGTTCTTTTCACGAAGTGCACCAACATTCATCACCATATCCACCTCATGGGCACCTAAACGTACAACTTCTTTTGCCTCAAAGGCTTTCACTGTTGAAATTGTTGCACCCAGAGGAAAACCAACTACACAGCACACTTTCACCGTGGAATCCTTCAAGAGTTGGGCAGCATGCTCCGCATGAACAGGATTAATACAAACAGCGGCAAAATGATAGGTTAATGCTTCTTCACAAAGTTCCTCAATTTTTGCACTCTTTGTCGCAGGCTTCAAACGTGTATGGTCTATCATTTGAGCCAATTCTTCAACAGAAAGTTCTATCAAAACATCAGCACTCCTTTCATGTAATTGGGAGGTCCCATTATACATTTTTAACTGTCTTCAGTTTCAAACTGAAAAAAACTTATCTAACCTCTATCTTTCTTTATAACCAGTGATTTCCCATGGACGATAAACGTATTGAACTATTAAGAAATCTGGTTGATGGCTTTGGTCCCTCAGGATTCGAACGAGAAATAACTGAAATTGTATCAAAGATTATGCATCCCATCGCAGATAAAATCACAGTCGACAAATTAGGTAGTGTTCATTTCAGCAAAAAAGGAACTGCTGACCGCCCCCGAATCCTCATTACAGGACATTGTGATGAGGTGGGCTTTATAGTCTCAGGAATTACAAAGGATGGCTATCTGAAATTCAATCCACTAGGTGGCTGGTGGAGCCAAGTCCTACTAGGACAAAGAGTGATTATCCGCAACCGAAAGGGGAAGAAACTCTTTGGCGTTATTGCCGCAAAACCTCCTCACCTGCTGACGCCAGAAGAAAGAAAAAAGCTTGTTGAGCGGGAAGCGATGTTCATTGATGTGGGCGCATCCTCTGAGGAGGACGTCAAAGAGATGGACATCAAAATCGGTGATCCCATTGTTCCAGATTCCTCCTTCACATTGATCCGTGACGGTTCTGTAGCTGCCGCAAAAGCCTTTGATGATCGCATTGGTGCCTTCATAGCAATGGAGGTTATAAGACGCCTGCGTGAGCAAAAAATTAGTCACCCGAATACCGTGATTGGTGCTGCTACTGTACAGGAGGAGGTAGGTCTTCGTGGTGCCAGAACAACAGCGCATTACTGGGAGCCTGACGTTGGATTTGCACTGGAAGTAGATATTGCTGGTGATGTCCCAGGAATCAAACCAGAAGAGGCTGCCTCAAAACTCGGTGGCGGACCCAGTCTAGTAACAATGGATCGATCGATGATTCCCAATCAGCAACTGCTTGAATTCGTCATGGCTACTGCAGAGAAAAACAAAATCCCCTATCAATTAAGCCAAACCTATGGCGGCGGAACTGATGCAGGTGTAATACACCTTGACCGATCAGGTTGCCCAAGCCTGGTTATTGGTGTGGCAACACGACACATTCACTCCCATGTAGGCATTCTTAACCTTCAAGATTTAGAGCGTACAATCGAACTACTGATAGAAATTGTGAAAGGTTTAGATGAAAAAACCGTCAAAGGATTCACTGAGCTTTAATGGTAGCACTTCGACCTGTTTCAAAGAGAATAAGCTGAGGACGCATTGCCATTATGCCATTAAAAGTCGTCGTCTTTGATTTAGACGGAACACTAGTTACAAATGAAATTGACTTCATGAGTATGCGACGTGCCATTCGAGACCTCCTAATCGCGAACGGGTTCCCCCTAGAAACTCTTCCGATGAACAGCACACAGGAACTTTTACGACGAGCCTTCACTTATGCAGGCGAAAAAGGTTTGTCACTAATCGAAATTAGTCGGTTGAGAGATCAAGTGTATGCATTAGCTTCAAAACTTGAATGGGAGGGTGCGCACAAAGCAAAACTAGTGGAAGGAGCCCGTGAAACATTATTGGAACTCCAAAAGCGTCAAGTGGGAGTTGGCGTCTTAACTAATGACAATCGGCAAACTGCAGAATTTCTTCTTAAAAAATATGATCTTATAAAATTAGTAGGAAAATTGGTTACACGTGATGACACACCACATATGAAACCAGCCACAGATGGACTAGAGATCATACTACAATATTTTGATGCAACACCATCCCAGACTATTTTCGTTGGAGACACAACCATTGACATAATGACTGCAAAAAAACTGGGAATCAAATGCATTGCTCGACTTTCAAAGGTGAGAACCGAAGAGGACCTCCGTGCAGAAGGTGCTATAGAAGTGTTCCCCACTCTCATAGATATCATTCCATACCTCGAAGCACACCAGTTACTACCATCTCCAAAATAGAAACACACTTATTAACAAAAACAATTGTTGAAGCCAATTATGACAATTACAGGCGCGTGTAACTTGAGTGCCAGGTAGTACTAATCTTGATCAATTGCTGGCAAATGGTGAAACCCAAAATATAGAATTCAAACGTTTTCTCCAAAAAAGAGACACTATGGGTGACCGAAAGGCTAAGCTTATCGCCCAATTGAAACTAATTACAAGTGAAGGAGAGGGACAATTAGTTATTGGCATTGAAGATATCCATGGAAAACATTGGGAAATTTATGGACTGACAACTGAAGAATTAAAGAATAGTGAAGAGGTACTTCAAACCCTCTGTGAAACTGCAGGTGTTGAAATCCTAGAACAGACCATTCATGAGACACCTAAAGGACTTGTTGCGAGTTTTACCCTTGCACGACTTGTCACACCAGAAGTACCAGAAACCCTTGGCATCAATTTAGTTGGTCGAGTTAATTCAGGAAAAACAACCCTCGCAGGTGTTTTAATCCAAGATAGATTGGACAATGGAAGTGGCTTAGCACGAGCTCCATTTCTAACATTTCCTCAGGAGATTCGGCGAGGACAAACAGCTGATCTACACGTTTCATTTGCAGCTGTTGATGGAGCAGATAAATTCATTCCCATGCGAGCTCCGCTAGATAAGGGGAAGAGAGCACGAATTTTTGATAAAGCACATCGTATAATTACAATCTTCGATGCCCCGGGTCACCAAGAGTATGCAAAGACTATGATTCGAAGCGTGTTAGGAGCTTCTGCACAATATTGCGCTGTGTTAGTCCCCTGCCTTGATGAACAAAAACTAGCTATTGCAGAGGAACAACGAAGTGGAATCCTACGTTTAGATGACATTACTCGAGAACACCTTTTACTAGCCTCAAACCAGCAACTACCCCTACTTGTAATTATAAACAAGATTGATGGATGCAAAGATAAAGTTCTACAACAGGTTCGCGAACTCGTTTTTGAAACGATCAAGGAGATTGGACATGTTCCTCTCCGCGTCACCAAAGTTGATGATGTTTCAATAATTTGTCGAGAAATTAGCAATCGTGTTATCGTACCCGTTTTCGAAGCTAGCTGTGTCACCGGGCAAGGTTTCGATTTACTTCGCCAGACACTGGCCAAACTCCCAACAAGAGTCCCAGATGAGCTAGTTGAGAAACCCGCGTTTGCTTATATTGATAAGGTATATCGTGGGGTAAGAGGTACCAACGTTGTCATCACTGGAACTGTACATGAAGGAATCTTCAAGCCAGGGCAAAAAGTGCTTTGTGGTCCCGATAAAGATGGGAAATTCATGAAAGGAAGCATTGGTTCAATCGAGGTTTTCAAGAAACGTGTCCAACGTGTAAAGGCTGGAGATGTCTTTGGATTCAACATTAAACGCATACCACCAGAAAAAGTTCGTCGTGGACAAGTCGTCTGCGATGAGGATGCAGAAGCCAAACCTTGTCAAAGCTTTGATGCAACGATTATTGTGACCCGACATCCCACACGAATTAAACCAGGATATGAGCCGGTCTTCCACAGCCAGACTATTCAACAACCAGTTATTTTTGAGAAAATTTTCGAAAAAGAATATCTTGTAGTCGGTGATGTTGCTCGAGTGAAGATGACCTTCAAGAAGGGTCCAGAAGTACTTCGTGTAGGTGATCGTATCGTGACGCGCGAGGCAAATACTCGGTGTATCGGGAGTGTTGTTTCACTTAACCCCGTGTAGGGTAAAAGAAGCCATTATAGTTCATCTAGGGCACGTGCTAACTGGGTCACTTTAAAATGAAGCTCATCAAGCGAACACACTGTAGCTAGAGAGGATTTGTGTGAGGCAAGGAAGTAGCGCTGTGCAATCGAGCGAAGAGTTTCTGGTAAAATATCAGGAAGATTTGCACGTAACACTACTAGCCCATACTCTCCACTTCCCGTTGTTTTTGGCAACAATCGAGTGATGAGTATTCCCTTTGAGTCGATTCGAGTTACAAACCGGCGGCGAAAAATCTGTTTAGTCGTCGTTCCTATACGTCTTAGTTCAAGGCGAAGAGTTGAATCTACCTTGGAAGGAAGCCATTGAGCAAAATAAACAGTAAGCATAATGACTAGAGTAAGAGCGATAATGGTTGCAATAGCTGCAGGATATACAAAGGGATGCTGAATAGCTAAGAATAACCATTGCCAAATTGTGATATCTGGACTTGGAGTATAAGGTGGCCCCAGCTGGGGCAGCAG
>JABXGU010000266.1 GCA_016550415.1 archaeon
TGCGTCGTCTTACGGGACGCAGAGCGTCCCAAGAAGCGTTACCACGCGGAGCGTGGTAACGAGCAGAATGAGCAGACAAAAATTAAAGAAAATTATTTATAATCACTCAGGAGGTACAGCCATGAAGTTAATTTCAAGAAGATTACAGAAAATTGCCAGTTGCCTGATGATCCTCTGTCTGACATTGGGAGGATACCCTATATTGGCTTTTTCTGCTAAGCCTGAACGTGGTCTGAATATTAATTTCGATGCCGAACGTGGTCAAACCGCAACGGAGATCACGAATTCAGAAGGTGAGCAGATTCTCCTTTATAAGAACAGTTATGCGCTTGTAATTGGTGTAAGTAATTACACAAACGGCTGGCCGAGTCTGCCGGGTGTCAAGAAAGATGTGGAGGAGGTCAAGGCTGTCCTTGAAGCTCAAGGTTTCAACGTGGTTATCCATACGGATCCAGATAAAGGCGGGCTTGATCGGGCGTTTACCGAATTCATCAGCCAATATGGACAAGACCCTGAAAACCGTCTTCTGGTCTATTTTGCCGGTCACGGACACACGGTCAAAACGACTTATGGTGAAGAACTTGGCTACATAGTGCCTGTAGATGCACCGAACCCGTATCACGATTTGGCAGGATTTCAGAGCAAAGCAATGGAGATGCAGCAAATCGAAATATACGCCAAACGGATTCAGTCCAAGCATGCATTATTTTTGTTCGACGCGTGCTTTTCGGGGTCGCTGTTTGCATTGAGCCGGGCAGTGCCTGAGATAATTGGTTACAAGACAGCTCAACCTGTCCGGCAGTTCATCACCAGCGGCAGCGCGGATGAAACAGTGCCGGACGAGAGCGTCTTTCGAGCGCAGTTTGCCCGGGCATTACAGGGTGAGGCGGACAGTGATGGAGATGGTTATGTAACGGGTACTGAACTGGGGGAATTTTTACAGCGCACAGTGGTGAATTACTCTCGCAACGCTCAACATCCGCAATACGGAAAAATCCGCAATCCGAACCTGGATAAAGGTGATTTTGTGTTTCTCCTTCCCATTGATCATGAAGAAGATACAATACTCCAAATAGATGCTCCTTCTGAAACCGCATTCTCTTTAGATGACCTTACAGAAATTGCAGACAAAGAGAAACAAGTCAGAGCGGCATGGCAAGCGAAGCTCAATGAAATGGAAAATGCATTTTCCGAAGTAAATGAATATGAGGAACAAGATATTTCAAAGGAACTCAAGATAAAAGCCTGGGAACGGTTTGTAAAAGCCTTCTCAGAAGAAAATCCTTACTCAATCCGTGATAATGAACTTCTCGACATAGCGGGAAAACGCATAGAGTATTGGAACAACTATATTATCGTTCCAACTCCTACCCCAACACCAGAAACCGTTGTTTCAACTCCTATACCAACACCAGCTATTGTATTTCGTATTAACGGCGTTGTGATCAAAGATGCCGATGGTAAGGTCATAGAACCGGTAAACGATATTTATACTATCCCAAAGGGTGAAATCGTGACGATTACGGTAGATATTAAAAGTTCACCTGAGCAGAAAATTGAGGTCGCATGGACTACTGGTCGTGGGAAAGTGCCACCAGGTAATAAAACAACAAACACCTACACGGCGACGAAATTGGGAAGTGATTATGTGACCGTGTATATCTGGGATACAGTGACAGGCAAGGAACTGCCTGAACTACCGATAAATATTAGTGTTGTTCCATCAGTTGTAGCGAAACCTGTATTTCGCATTGATGAAGTTGTTGTAAAAGATGCAAATGGTGAAGTCATAGAACCGGTAGACGATATCTATTCAGTCAAAAATGGAGAAATTGTCACTATTACAGTGAATGTTACAAGTCCAAAGGGACATCAAGTTGAGTTTGCATGGACTACCGGTCGCGGGAAAATGCCTGCGAGCAATAAAAATACGAATACTTATACTGCGATGAAGTTAGGAGGTGATTATGTGATAGTTTACGTCTGGGATGTAGTGACAGGTGAAGAACTGCCTGAATTACCGATAAATATCACTGTGGTTCCATAGTAAATGGTGAATTTTGTTGTATAATGGCAAATATGAAGAACTTTTAAAATGATAGGAGGGTCTTACAATGTTTCAAAAAAGCTTAAAATTCTCAATTGTTGTAGTGGTAATCGTTTCATATGTTACATTACTGTTTGGAACTGGGTATGCTGCTCCCCCTACTGTGAAACTGATAGTGAATCCTAATAAAACGGATGTTTACGTTGGATCGGATCCCGTTGCCTTAACCGCTAAAGCTACTGGAGCAGGGGTAAAGTTCAAATGGGAACTTCAGGGGCCAGGCAAAATTGAGGGGACAGGTTCTGCTATATTTTACAATATTCCAGACAAGATAGAAGGAGAATCGGCTCAAGCAATTGTCACGATTACTGTGACAGATGAAGCAGGTCAGGAGGCGACAGAAACGTTTACTTTTAACATCCTTGCAAGCAAAACTCCCGAAAAAAAGGAGGCTGCTCCCGAACCCGCCAAAGAAGGAATGAGTAGGACAACAAAGATTGCATTAGGAGCAGGCGCTGCCGCTGCTCTTGGATTAGGAGTAGCTCTTGCTGTTGGTGGTGGTGATGATAAGAAGGATTCTCCGTTTACGGGTACCTTTGTGAGAGAGTATCCAAGCAGTGTAGACGGATATCTGGTTAACAACATGGACACCTTTAATCTCAAACAGGAGGGAAATTCAATAACCGGAACGTATACGTCGAGTGCAACTCTTGTAGGCTGCTGTAATGCAACCTACTCTGTTCCCGTCACAGGGAGCGCTGACGGCCTCTCAGGAGTACTAAGCTGGGGGGCAGGAGAAGCACAATGTATATGTACTGAGTGGAGGTACACCAATAGAGGTTCCGCCGTTACCAATGCTAGTGTCGTCCTGATAAATGATAAAAAGATTCTTCAATTTGAGGGAGGCGCTGAAGCTACCCGTTCGAAAGTGATTCGTATTGATGAATTTGGAGGCGACGTAAAAGAAAGTGAAGTTATTATAGAAGGCGATTTTATCCGTCAATGAGCTGGAGACATTGTTGATAACTAAATTGTAAATTCGAAGGGGGAATCAGATTTATCCTAACAGTTTAAGAGGGGTTTATTCCTTTCCTCTAAGCATCCATTGAGTATACAACGCACGTTCTGCAATTTCAAAATCTACGATCTGTTTCCCCCTGGTTCTTCCTGAACAACTCGTTCCGTCGGAATGGGTCCAATTCCACTGGATTTCAACTTGTTGCGTAATAATGTTATCAGAAGCCAGATCGCCAAGATCACCAACAACCCCGCTTGAAATTCGAATATCGTTACTGCTGTTCGTCCAAAAATCTCCGTATGATTGGGCAACATAATACACGTCATTTCCCGTTTCTGAGACAAGATAGTCGTATCCCTCTACGTCCATTTCTGAAGGAACTTCAACTTCCAGGTCCAATTCTGGCGCAAAAATCGTCACTCGAACTGTAATAGTCAGTTCGTCAAGAACACTTACAGGGCCATTAAACACGACCAGTGCCCAACCATCAATATAGTCTGTTGATTCAAGCAACTCCCGCTCGACATGCGCATAATTTCCGATAGTAAGTTCCCCGAACAACGTATCACCCAGGGTCTGACACGTAATCTGTTTGGTTTCGATAGTTTCGACTGAATGTTCAAGAAGGCCAAAACTTGTTCCTCGGGGATACAGAGGATAATATATTGAGAGAACCTCCTCATAAGTCAACTGAGTAATTTCATTTTCCTCATCTCCACCTCCCTCGTCAGCGCCTTCATCGGTCCCTTCATCAGTGCCTTCATCGGTCCCTTCATCAGTGCCTTCATCAGTTTCCTCCGTGGAGAGAATTAATCGTGCCTCACCGCTTCCACTATAGGAATAAATCTTCAAATAAATCAGTTGTTCTCCTGGCGACAGCCAGAGGTGTTCTGAGGTATTGCTGGACTGTGCACTTCTCCCATTCTCCAATTCCGCAAGCTCAGTATCATAAATATAAGCGGCAATATCAAAATCACATTCCTCAGGAATATCAGTCAAAGAGATGTATAATGTCTCTGTACCTTCAGGAATTTGGATCTTATACCAGTCTATATCCTGTGTATAATCCATTGTTATGATGAAAGGGCTATCATCTACGTCCAATGTTTCAACAGTCGGATCGTCCGGGGTTTCAGCATAGGCATCACCACTACTAGTTGGGGTTGGAGTCTCTTGTTGAACAGGCGTTTCTGTAGGTATAGGTGTCGGAGTGGGATCTGCGGTAGCTGGCACAGGTGTAACAGTCGAAGGATCTGTTGGATTAATAGTAGTCCCCTTACATCCAAAAGCTCCAATACTTACAAGGAGTAAAAAGCCTATAAAGATAGCAAGATAGGAGAATTTTCCAATTATAGTTCCTCGATATGTACCATTTTTTGATAATATATTGGTTCCCATACGGAATCGCCTATCTAATAATAAA
>JABXGU010000267.1 GCA_016550415.1 archaeon
AAGATCATAAGAGGGATAATTCTAGGGTTAGATGATGAATTGGTTCAAACAAATCCAAAATGGATGTGTACAACATGCCATTTTTGCTCTGAAAGATGTCCGCAGGGGATTGACATATCTGAAAGTATTATGGTACTAAGAAATCTGGCCACTCAGGATGATAATGTGCCGGAAGATATCAAGAATGAAGCAGTTAGTCTACTGTCGGCTGGTGTTACTGTTCCTCCGTCTCCTATGATTGAGAAAAGAAGAGGTAGATTGGGACTGCCAAAGCTACCTCGAATCGATATTGAACAAGTACGGACTTTGCTTAAGGCTGCTGGTCTAGATATACATTCAAGGGAGGACAAGTAAATGCTTGAATATGCCTTCTTCCCGGGATGTTTAATCTCTCGAAGATATCCCCAACTTGAACTTGCAACCAGGAAGGTAATGGACAAGTTTAGTGTTAAACTGATCAATATGGATGGAGCTAGCTGCTGTCCGGATCCTATTGGAATTAAATCAATGAATTCAAAAGCATGGATGGTACTCTCTGCTCGGAACCTCTGTATTGCAGAAGAGATGGAAAAGGATATTGTGACACTATGCAATGGCTGTTTTCTAACTCTTAAAACCACAAATTCCATACTTAAGAAAGATCCAGCACTAAGACGGGAGATTAACAAGTTCTTGGCCAAAGTGGACAAAGAGTTTAAAGGAATCATAGAAGTTAAACACATGTCAGAGGTTCTTCACAAAGATCTTGGAATTAGAAAAATCAAAGAATTCATCAAACGCCCACTAAGCAACCTTGATGTTGCCGTTCATTATGGCTGTCACTTGGTCATGCCAAATGATTTGCTGGCCATTGATGACCCTGAAAGACCATCAATACTTGATGAGCTTGTCGAGGTTACAGGAGCCAAAAGCGTAGGATATCTTCATAAGAACATGTGTTGTGGTTATGGCACCTCCACAAATAGCAGGGAGACTTCTCTGGAAATAGCAAAACTGAAACTGTTTCAGATGCAGCGTGCAAGGGTTGATTGTATAACTCTGATGTGCCCCTCTTGTTTTACCCAGTTTGACATGGGACAGATACAAATCAGAAGGATTTTCAAAGAGTCATTTGACATACCGGTAATACACTACTCGCAGCTTCTTGGATTAGCCTTAGGCTTCTTACCTGAAGAATTAGGTACAAGTCTAAATTTGGTTAGAGTCGATCCTGCTCTCGAGAAATTAGGAATGGTTACGTCGAATGGAGGCTAGGCATCAGTGAGCAAGAGGAAACAATCAGTTTTAGTAATAGGGGGCGGAATTGCAGGAATGCACTGCGCTTTGAAGTTGGCGGACCTTGGTGTCGATGTTCACCTAATTGAAAAAGAAGCCAGTTTAGGAGGAACTGCTGGCAGACTTGGCAAAGTATTTCCCACAGATGATTGTGGTGTATGTATTACTGCTTCCGCCCAGCAGTTTGCCACAAAAACCGGGTACAGAAGATGTCTCTATCGTACAAATTTCAATGAACTATCGAACTTGACTATTCTAACACTAAGCAGGATTCAGAGTGTATTGAAAAAGAAAGAAGGTTTTGATGTAAGAATCAAGCAATATCCTAGATATGTTGATGAAAGAGATTGTATCGCATGCAACCTGTGTTCTGAAATATGTCCTGTGGAGGTAGCTGATGAATTTAATCTGGGTTTAACCAAAAGAAAAGCAATCTATCTACCATTTATTCAAGCCATGCCAAATACGTATTTGGTGGATTCAGAGAGCTGTACCCGATGCAAAAAATGCGTAGAAGAGTGTCCTACAAATGCTATCGATCTGGATCAACAAGGAAGAGAATTTACACTTAACGTAGACAGCATAGTAGTTGCAACAGGATTTAAGGAGATAGATCCCAGTCACATTAGCGAGTATGGCTATGGCCTGTATTCGAATGTAATAACTCAGATGCAGCTGGCAAGGCTTCTAGACCCAACAGGTCCAACTGAGGGGAAGATTGTTGTACCAAAAACAGGAAGATCCGCAAAGGATGTTCT
>JABXGU010000268.1 GCA_016550415.1 archaeon
CCTCAATCTAAAACTATAGGATTGAATAGAAAGTTCAAACTTAAATAATCTTTATAGTGCCTATTTTCATCAGAATCTGTATTATCAACCTTTAATTTGTGGCTAATTATATGCATGCTGGCGATTAATTATGGCACAAGACATCCGACCAAAAATGGTTTGGAAGCATACACTCTACATTAGTGGACTGATGTGCCTTACCTTCATTGGCATTGACTGGGTACACTTCTTCTTTCTGGGTACAAAATTCACTTATTTCATTAACCCTGCTTCTCCAACTGGAGTCATGGACTTTTTCTTCTATCTCTTCACTTTTGCAGGTATGGGTTTCCTAATCGGAATTCTTGTCGAATTCGAAACCAGAGACGTGGTAACCGCTGGAATACTTGGACCCTTGCTCTTCCTATTTGTTAATGGGTTCATAATCCATCTACTTCTAATCCTAAATCCTGCCTACGCTACAATGCTTATTCCTGACTGGGTGATACTATATGGTGCTACCCCCGACTGGTTTGCCCTGTTACCATCCACCCTACAGACATTTTGGCTTCTATATCTTCAAGGATTCATTCTATTCTTTGTTCTCGGTTTTCCCTTCATCCTTGCCGCAAGTTTCTCTGGTCATGCAATACGTATGTTATCTTGGTAGCAAATTAGTCAATCTGATATTAAATTAAATTAAAATACTTGGACTCTCCCCTTTTAGTAACTCGAAGTGAATTTCAATGTCAAATGAAACTGCTGAAACTTTAGCGCTTGTCGGTGGAGTTCTCAACCTCATTGGCGGCATCCTCATCACCTTACTTCTACTTATCACCATTATCTTTGCTCCACTAGGCGTCTTTGTATTATTACTGGGTATTCTCCCAATCTCTTGGCGCCATAATCCTGGACGACACCGTGTCGGGCTCATCATCATCGGTATCCTCACCGTCTTCTCCATTGGCGGTATTCTCATCCTCATCGCAGGAATCATCGCTGAAGAAGAATCAGCCTAAGCGTGCATCAACAACATTATTCGATTTTCTATCTGGATAATTAAAATAAGTTATACAAAGAATGAGAACTGCTAGTGATTGATATCTACATATTCAAAGTGTCTTACAAAGCAAAGTTCATCGCGAATCGGAATATTATCAATCCGTAATTGAGCTCTAGGGGAAAGTAATTTAGGAAATAAAGAAAAGGTCCAAAGGGTTTTTGTTAACAAATTTCACTCACAGGGGCAGTGTACAACTATGATTAAAGGAAAACATGTAACACTTCGTGGTCTTGAAAAAGAAGATGTTAAAGAAATTATGCGTCACTGGAACGACCTTGAAATACGCCGCTTCATTGGAAATCCATACCCTGTTGCCAAGGAGGAGGAAGAGCAGTGGATCCAGAACACATGGGAATCACGACGGAAAGGAACGGAATTAATCTTTGGCATCGAAATTAATGAAGGTTCAAAACTTATCGGTACAATCAGTCTCAATTCTATCTCCAGAATACATCGTTTCAGTGAGCTGGGTATAGCTATTTGGAATAAGAAATATTGGGGACAAGGACTTGGCACCGAAGCTATCCACCTAATTTTAGATTATGCCTTTAAAACTCTCAATCTCCACAGCATATACCTTACTGTCATCGAGGATAACGAAAGAGCTCAACGTGCCTATAAGAAGGTGGGCTTCCAGCAAGTTGGTCGACGACGTCAAACCATATATCTAGAAGGCAAATATCAGGACCTTCTGATAATGGATATTCTTGCCACAGAATATCGTGGTGCACACTGAAATCTGCTTAGACCTGTGCACGAGAGAAGAGAAAGGTTCCAATACCCACCATCACTGCCGTGAAACCAAAAAGCACTACTAAATCGATTATCCATCCAAATGGACCCAGTAATGGTGTTCCTGCTCCAAGTAAACACCATCGTAACAATTCGACACCATAGAACATTGGATCACATAACATAACCATCTGTAGCGGAACTGGTACCGCGTCGATTGGGAAAAATACTCCAGAGAGCATGAATAGTGGCCACATCACAAAGGTGACGATTAGTTGGAAAGCATGGAAGTCATTGAGAGCTGATCCTATGGAAATTCCGAGTCCGACGAAGCCTGCAGTAATTAAAAGCATCACAACTATAGCAAACATCATGCCAATAACAAGTGCAAGACTTGGTGTGTAGGCACCCATGAGTCCCGCAACAAACATTAAGATTACTCCTTGAATGGAGGCAGTAACAGCCCCGCCAAGAATCTTGCCAATAATTATACTTGTACGACTGACAGGTGCAATAAGCATCTCCTTCATAAACCCAAACTGTCGATCAAAAACAACAGAAACACCTGTAAAAACTGAACCGAAAAGCAGACCCATCCCAATGATACCAGGTGCCAAATAGGAAAGATAGCTAACACCTCCAATGGGACCAATGAATCCACCAATTCCAAAACCAAAAATGGCTAGGAAGAAGAAGCTTTGAGCAATTGAAGCTATGATTCTTGATTTTGCTCGCCAATATCTTTTCAATTCTCGTAGTAGTACGACATAGATTGCCTGTCCAGAAATAGGTTGAACCATTTCATATCTCACCTGCTTGATAATTCATCCTGGAACACGTTGTCCTCGGGCTTGTCGAACTATACGACGACGACGAATGGTTTCCATGAAGCTTCCCCGTTCATCGCGGATACTTCTACCAGTTACAGATAGGAACACATCATCGAGTGTGGGTTTGTGAAGCTCTACAGAATCGAGAACAACACCAGAACCATCCACCAATTTGACGATCTCAGGAATACGATGACCACCATCATCAACCAGCAGATTCAACTGCTTTGCACCAAAAGCAGGATCAGGACGTCCCTCCTTACCTTCCATTGCTTTGGTAATCATCTCTTGAACATGCTTCGGTACTCGACCATCCCCATGACTTCCGTCGCCTCCACCACTCATTCCAGGCATTAGACCCCCAATTCCCCCGCTCTTATTGCCCATGTGACGCATCATCTGCATCATACGACCAATCATGCCTGCGCTGTTGCCTTCACCAGCAACGACGTCCATTCGACGAACCCAGTCTTTCGACTGAAAGAGAGGTCGTACTTTCATTAGCGTTTCAGGTTCCTTAAATGTCAAGCTAACAATATCGCCCTCTAAACGTGCTTTCAGCTTTTCAGGGGTGCCTAACGCCACTATCTTCCCATAATCAATAATTTGAATGCGGTTACAGAGAAAATCTGCTTCTTCGGTGTAATGGGTTGTGAGGATGATTGTAACATTTTCCTCGCGGTTTAATCTTTGGATATGCTCCCAGATGGCTCGTCGGGTTTGCGGATCAAGACCTAAGGTTGGCTCATCTAAGAAGAGAACCTTCGGGTAATGTAGAAGTCCACGGGCAATTTCAAGTCGTCTTTTCATTCCGCCACTATAGGTTTTAACTAAATCATCAGCACGGTCGGTGAGTTGCACAACTTCTAGCATCTCCTTTATTCGCTTTTGTCGCAAATCGCTCTTAAGTCCATAAATACGACCGTGGAAATCGAGATTCTCACGACCAGTCAACTCTATATCGAGAGTAGGGTCTTGAAAAACGAAGCCAATACTACGGCGAACTGAATCAGGCTCCTTGAGAATATCATGACCATTTACAATAGCGGTACCACTTGTTGGCCGCAATAGTGTAGCTAATACGTTCAGGGTTGTTGTTTTACCAGCACCGTTGGGTCCGAGGAACCCAAATAGTTCTCCTTCTTCAACGGTGAAGCTGATACCATCGACCGCCCGTACATCGCCATTGAAGACTTTTGTAAGTTCTTTGACTTCTATTATGCTAATTCTAATCTACCTCTTATTATTTTAATCAGGTTTTGAGGGCTGTTTCTCTAATTTGTCAAGCTGCTTCTTTACTCGTTTAATTGCTGTCTGCAACGATTTACTGTGTTGTTCCAATTGTTGAAGTCGACTTCGTAGCTCCTCTGTAGCTTTTGCAGTATCTGATGATACTTCCTTTGGAAGTAAATGAGCTTCTTCAAGAATCATTTTCATTCGCTTGTGTATTTTGGGAAGAACATGATTCACTTGGAGGCTTGGAAGCTTCCTCAGGTGAAGGCTTCCGTGTTGCCCAAGAATTTTTCGCATTGCTGACATGAACAAAAAATGCTGAGTAGCAGCGGCTCCTAACTGTGTTTGCCCCTTTGGTGTAATTTCATAGATGATTCGGTGTCTGCCTTCTTTCTCATCAGGCTTCCCTGTGATTAGTTTTTGTTGGTCTAGCTCGTGAAGAAGCGGGTAAAGTGTTCCAGGTGATGGTCGCCATCCTTCAAGGGCTTCTGCTATTGTCTGCTGTAATTCGTAGCCACTACGGGGGTTATTGTCTAGGAGTGCAAGGACAATCCATCGGATGTATCCTTTTCCTAATCCTTTGATTTTACTCTCTTCAGTGGAAGATAACTTACTACTTTGCTGTGGCATGTTTTTGCTGTTACTCCATTTATTATATCGGTATTCGAGCTATCGTAAAACGACTTATATCGAAAACCGATATATGTTCTTAATAAAGTTATCGAACCAGCGGGCAAAGTGGAAATCATGTGATGTTTTCATATGATTAGCAAAAATAAATAATCGAATTGCACTGCTGATTCAATTCAAATGAAAACATAATTGATAATTGCTTTAAGAATAGCAGTATGAACCTGAATTTTTAGATCTGGTTTATGTTTTTTAGACTTCCAGATGGGGAGTCCTCTCAAAGGTAAATCTCCAATTCTTATGATGCCCACTGTCTTCTTATTGTAATGATTTGCTAAGGCGTAGAGCACTGAGAGCTCCATGTCAATGGATATTACTTCCTGTTTTTCCAAATCCTCTAGGAACTGCTTTGTCTCTGAAAGAAGGAAGGGAACTGTTGCGTGCAATCCATTATGAATAGAAATTCCCAATTCCTTAAGCTCTTCTGTAATGAGGTTTTTCATTTTCCTAGCCATTTCTGTGTCTGCCTTTGCTGGTAGTTTAGGTGGTAATAAGACTTCAAGCACTTTATCAAGCCTAAGACATAGGAGAGGAATGTTAATGTCAACAGTTTCGACATCATAGCCAAGTCCTCCA
>JABXGU010000269.1 GCA_016550415.1 archaeon
GGATTGAATTGGGTCTCTATGAGATACTGAATGACTACATCTTCGTTTTGATCGTTAATGAAGACCACTGCATAATTTCCCTCTGTGAGGACTGTAAACCTCCAATGACCTTCTGATGAATCAGGGTCAAAGAGAATATGGTCAGATGGGGGACCGAGTAGGAGTGTAATGAATCCTTCGCATAGATAGGCATCAATGCTTGGACCAGATGTTACTCGATAGGTGACATCGATTACCATTTCTTCAAAACAGTCTACGATGTTGACAACACGAGCCGTATCTGGTCCCAAAGTGTCTTGTTCCCATTGGGCATTCACAATTCCAGTTTTATGAGACAGACTAATACCTAAGATTGCCAAAAAGAACAGAAATAACAGACTTTTCCAATGTTGAAGTTTCACCTTTACTATTTATCTCCACTCCTTGAAGAACCGTAGGTTCAGGTTGTCGTGCTTAGGCTATTGGGTTTAAATTGTATATAAATTACATTTACTCTGTGTTTCTTCATTTTCACTGATACGGGTTTGAATTGGATGGTGATTGGAATGGCATTTGATGTGGTTATTATTGGTGGTGGGATTGCGGGTCTCAGTTGTGGTGCCCTTCTTACAAAGAAGGGGTACCGGGTTTTGCTTTTAGAAGCGAAGCAGATTTTGGGTGGTCGGGCAAACTCGCAATCACTTCAATCTGGATATATTGTAGATTGGGGGATTCATTCCCTTAGAGCAGGCGACGCTGGTGTTGCTGCAACTGTGTTTCAGAGGTTAGGTTTGGAGCTTGATATCTTGCCTTCTGGCGAGGGGCAGCTTTTCCATGAGGGAAAGTGGTATTCGTTACCGACTTCGGTTTCGGCATTAATGGCTACACCACTTCTTAGTGATGCAGATCGATCAGTGATTGGGACCTTGTTTACTAGGATTATGAGTGCTTCCCCTGAGGATCTGTTAACAACCTCGGTTGCCAGTTGGCTTGCTGAGTTTGAAGTGTCGGAAACGATACGGTGGATTTTCCAGTTGTATGCAGGATTAATTTTGATTGAGCCCGATTTGACTGTCGCATCGATGGGTGAGATGCTTGATATTATGCATCTAATTATTCGGAGTGGAAAAGCTGCTGGGTACCCGAAGGGAGGTTGGAGAGTTCTGCTTCAAGCCTTACGGGAACAGATTGAGGTTATGGGTGAGGTTCGATTAGGAAAAACTGTAAACAAAATTCACTTGCAGGATAGAGCGGCTGAAGCAATACAAATTGGGAATGAAAAGATATCGTGTGATACTATTATCGCCGCAGTTCCACCAGATGTACTTTCATCCTTACTACCAAGAGCTGATTCAGATTGTAAGAAAATCATTAAACTGGCAAAGCAGCTTATTCCAACAGCGGGTGTGAGCCTCGATCTGGGATTTGCAGAACCGATTACCGATGCACCAGGTTTGATTGTCAGTGCGAATCCCTTTATCATGGGACAAGCAACATCAAATATCGACTCCAGCGTTGCACCCGCCGGAGAGCAGCTTCTAACATTTTATTATCCACTCCCAGCCAAAGAGATACAGAAGGACCCCTCAGCAGCAATTGCAATGAAGCAACTCGAGGCGTTAGTGTATCAGATGTTTCCTAAAGCTCCCAAACCAAAGTGGACTCGACGACTGGTCCTTCAAGTGATTGATGGAGCAGCACCTAGAATAAACCAAAACCGCAACCAACGACTCCCAATTCAAACGTCGATTAAAGGTCTTTACTTAGCGGGTGACGCGCATAATGCTCCAGGAGCAGGTGGTGACATAGCCTTCAACGCTGCACTTGCCTGTATAGATAAGATTGCTTCAACACAAGAATGAAGAAGATACACGAGTATTGTCCTGGTTAGTGTTTTTGTGGTTAATTTGTGATGTTAACGACGTCCTCAGAAAGAACCTGATCAAGTATGGTTACCAAGTGGTTGGCGTTTTCTTTGGTAAAGACAAGTGGGGGTTTGATTTTGAGCACATTATATAGTGGTCCGTCGATACTGATGAGGACTCCGAGATCCTTCATGCGTTCAATGATGTACTTCGCCTCTTCTTTAGCTGGTGTCAATGTCTTGTGATTCTTGACAAGTTCAATACCAATAAAGAGCCCGA
>JABXGU010000270.1 GCA_016550415.1 archaeon
CTTGATTGTCATTACACCCTTCAGACGGAAGCGTAGAATCAGTTGAGGGTTGCGTATGCGATTTATCTCTTTGATGAGAAGCTGGTTGATATCAGCGTCCTTCGGGATTGTAATATCCAGTGTTCTCATGGGACGCGTTTCAATTGGTATAAAATCGAGTTTGTTGACACCATCTGAATCCACTTCAAGCCAGACAAAACCTTTCTTTTGCTTCTCTTCAGCAAAGGATACATGCTCAGTACTCCCAGATGAACAAATAGTGACGTTGCCCACTTGCTTTTGCTGGTGCTCATGCATGTGCCCTGCAGCAAGATAGGTCAGATTCTTTGATAGTGATTTAAGACGAATTGTTGGACTATTGGGAAATGTTCCACGTAAACCTTCAACGTTATTGTGAACAAGGAGGATATTCACATCGCCCTTACCAGGGATAGAAAGCTGACTTAAAGGATCCAAACTAGCGTCAGCGGGTAATATAGGGTTAAATGATATTCCTGATACCTCAACATTAAGCCCATTAATATCAACCGTTTCCGTACCTATTGTTTCCCAGTCTTGGAAAAATGTGACAAAGCCAGCTCGTGCATATTCGAGGATTGGAGATACGCCATGTCTTCGAGCACGGGGAACATCGTGGTTCCCACTGATGATGAAAATCTGAATACCTCGTTCATTCAATTTGCGGAATGCTGTCATGACATGTGCTCGCACTGGGTTCCTTGGATTAAGACTATCAAAGAGATCCCCAGAGTGTAAAAGCAGATTAGGTTTCTTTTCCAATGCATAATTCATTACAGCATCAAAGCTTAGAAGAAAATCCTTTTTTCTCTCATAACGGCGACCTCCAAATTTCACCGCCGGTACATCCAAGTGGCTATCTGCTGTATGAAGTATCTTTACAGGCATTGGAATATCATACCTCTGAGAAGGAGCCCTTCAGCCTTTTTTCCTTAGTACGTTGAGATGCCAAGTGTTCATCGATACCAGCTGCTTTTCTGGCTTGTCGTAGACTTCTGACAACATCGATATCAGCGCCTCCTTCACGGGTTATACGGGGGCGTACCTTGATCATTACAGGGGTGCGGGTAATATCACCGACGACGACTGCTTCACCCACATTTAGACCAGGAAGGTCTGAGATAAGGTCTTCACTTAGGCGTTCTGAAGATTCACGAATGGCATTTTGGTCACGGGGATTTGTGATTTTGAGGACAATCTGACTGTTACATTGGCTTAGGCTGTCAGGATGAACTTTGCCAGGGCGCTGACTGATAAGAATCAGAAAAATCCCAAATTTACGTCCCTCTGCTGCGATGCGTCGGATAATTTCATAGGAGTGAGTGTTGCTCTCTGGGGGAACGAAGTTATGAGCCTCTTCGACAACAAGGAATACGGGGTAAGGAAAGGCATCAGTAGCCACTGTATTATAGATGTCCTTTAGGAGGCGACTGACAATGTAGTCGGTGCTTAGATTGCCCAAACCAGACAAATCAATGACAGAGGAATGGTAGGGCTTGATGATTTTCTCAATGGGAACACCACTTCGAGAGAATACACGAAGTCTTTTGAGCCGCCCAATATATTTGAGAGCATCTAAAGCGCCCTGCTTTATATTCTTGTCAGCATCTTCATCCTTAGCTACTGCTTTTAGCTCATTTTCGATATCCTCATGAAGATAGACGACACCTCTTTCCCGAAGACGTTTCAATGCTTCACCTAGTCCAACACGAATATTTGCAAAGCCTTTACCAATACCACAGATACTACATAACTCGTCGAAGTCGAGGTCAACAAGTCTAACAGTATAAGGTTCCACTTGACCGATGTCTTTCTTACTGTAACGTCCTGTACTTTCAGGATTCTGAAAAACCGTCACACGATCGGAGAAATTGTGCTTAGCCCCCTTGACAGATTGACTAAGAAAGACATAATCAGCGTGTGGGTCGATGACAACAATTGTCGCGCCTCGTCCCATTAGTTCCTCGATTAAAACACCTGTCAAGTAGCTTTTGCCAGCTCCTGTTTGTGCAAGGATAGCAACATGGCGACGGAACCCATTAATGCGTAGATGGACAGGAACCTCTGGGCGAAGAATAAGATTGCCAATATATAGGCTAGCCTCAGGAGGGTAGGCGTAGAATTTTGATAGAAGGCTGCTTGGAGCAATGTAAATAGAATTGCCAGGTGTAACGGCTCGACGTGGCATCATGACAAGAGGTGGAGCACCCTTTGCCACAGGAGCGAGATAGCCAAGGATTCTGGCTATACCCCAAGTTTTAACATCATCAATACCCGCTTCTTTAATTCGGTAAATAGCTTCAATATCAAGGTCGCGGCGTAACGCGAAACTTACAGAGGAGATTCTCTCCACTTGAGCTAGAACATCAACTGGCTTAAGAACACCCTCGACTAGTTCCTCCGAATTAACAGTAAGATACTCAAATTTTGGCGGGTAACGTTTTCTGTCACTGGCAAATACAAACTCAGTGGCTTTGGCTTCTTCAACAATAAAACCGACAGTTTCTTCAACGGGTGTATCGGGCACGACGATTCCTCCTAGTTGGCTTAAGTTGAACTTTCAGTTCCTTTTCTACTAAAGGCTCATAAAGTGTAGTAACATCGCGGGTTGGCAAACGGGCTTCCTGATCAGCGCGTACTAGCCATACATTATATTGGTCAAGACCACCGTATTCTGACTGCAATAATTGAAGCACATCTTCTATACGTTCGGGCAATGGGTCAAGTTTCCTAGATTCGGAGATATCTGACACTCGAGTGGGAAGTCCTATAATATAGGCAGGTACATCAACACGTAACGGTGTATCATTATGCGCTAGTTTGGTACAGAAAGTCGCAAAGGTGGGCAAATGAAATGCTTTTTGCATAATTGAAGGAGCCCATTTCTCAAAAGCGTCTTCCTTACCAGGATAGTCAGCAATAGCTTCAAAGAAGCGCCGCTGAACATATCGAAGAGGATCCTTTGCTTCATATTTGTAAAGAGGAATATCAGGGTAAGGTTCAATTGGCGTGGTATAACCTGCAGTTTTCGCCCAAGCAGAGAGTAGTGCAAAATCTGGACGAGGACGCCTTAATTCGCTAACAAGACTTCGTAACGTTTCACGTTGTTTATCCGTCAAAGGCAAATCAGCAACCAACCGCATCAAAGGATACGGACGCTGCTTAATAGCTTCCAAATTTTCATTCAACTGAGCCATATACTTTGAAGACAAGTGTTGTCTTAGATTCTCCAAAATTTGGGTACGGATGTTAGTCATCAGGAGTTTGGTCATATGACTGGCAACTGAATCTTTGCTAACCCCGAGTAACAGGATTTTACGTTTACGACACTCCTCTAAAAGTTGGTCAAATGTCTCTATGTATTTGAGGTAAAGATCCCGTTCACCGGAGTAGTTGAAGGATATTGGAACATGGAGTGTTCGTCCGTACAATGACCCGTCAATTAGGACCACATCGACGTCAGAGAAATCTTTCAACGCATCAATAGCTACTTTGTGTTCAACATGTTCTGAACGCAGACTAACCATGTTATTGAGATGTTCTCTAGCTGATGTTATCATATGAAAATTTGTAGCAACACGACGGTATTCTTTACCCCAAGATGATACAGCTGCAGCCCGGCAAATATACATGAAAGCCCCAGACGCATATTCTCGCAGTGTGCGTCCGCTATCAACAGCTATGACACGTAATTCCTTTCTTTTTGGTGATGGTAGGTCATGCCATTCTTTTGAGAAGGCCTCACGGAGCATCTTGTCTATTTCTGTGGTTGCTTCGCCACTCAACAATCGCTTGAAACGATCTCGCTCTTTTCGAAGGGCATTAACAAAACGATCAAGGAAATGAGGCAACCATCACAACCCCACGACTTCAACCACAAAACTTGACTCCGCCCTTTAAACCTACCTCCCAAAGAATCATGAGAGATAGGAAATTATATACAAAAGTTACGCAACATGAAGTTATATCAAAATAACAGGAGCCACAAAAATTATGCAAATCGGTATCGGAACTCTACTTGTCTATGGCGTCGCAGCCCTTATCATTTGGTTAATTGGCTCAGTAATCTTTTGGATTGCAGGTCGAATTGTTAGTGGATTTGAAGCTGAGTACCGTGAAGCCCTTATCGTCTCCTTTATAGGCGGAATAATTGCTGTAAGTTTATACGCGATTTTCTATTTCACACTCACCATCACATATCTTATCGAAATTTATTGGTGGGTTCCAGCAGTTGCTAGTATTCTCATAACACTCCTAGCCTATATTCCTCTTTGCATGCGCTTCTTCGATGTTGGATTCTGGGGAGCGGTAGTAATTGGACTAATTGTTATCGTAATCTCAGTACTCATCATAGCAATGGTTGCCTCTATTGTTGGTGCAATTGTGTTGCTTGTCTTTCCCTATCTCTTCCCATAATCCAAAATGAATACACAACAATCACTAATGTATCTACAGCTGTTACTAATCATAAAACCAAATGCCAATTGCCAACCCTTAACCTTCTAAGTGTGATTTACATTGAAGACATTGACAACAGGTAAGTCTTCCTCCAAAGTTAATTTAACGAACCTCTGTTCTAGAAAGGAGAAATTTTATTCGCTAACACAACACA
>JABXGU010000271.1 GCA_016550415.1 archaeon
AGAGGCGATTTAATGTCACAACGACCCAGAGCAGGTCCAATGGATATCTATCCTCTTCTACCGCAAACTAACTGTGGTGATTGTGGTGAAGCGAACTGCATGGCGTTCTCAACCAAGCTTGCAGAATACACTATTGAACTTTCAGCCTGTAAACCACTGTTTGAAGAGGAAAAGTATGCAAAGAAGTTAGCAAAGCTTGAAGAGTTGATGCGACCACCTGTAAAAGAAGTCATTATAGGAACTGGCGAGCATCAAGTTAAGGTTGGTGGCGAGCTCGTACTATTTCGCCATGATCTCCGCTATTTGCATCCTCCTGCTTTTTTCATTGATGTCCCAGATACAGCATCACCTGACATAATGGAAAAGCGAGTAAAAGACATTGAAGCTTGGACCTACATCTATATTGGTATGAGCCTGCGCCTAAATGGTATTGCACTCCGTTGTGTTTCTGGTAATCCAGCTACCTTTGCGAAAGCTGCACAAAGACTGGGCAAACTCACAGATTGGCCAATAATACTCTGCTCTTTTAATCCCAAGGCATTAGCTGCTGGCTTAGAAGTGATAGGATCTAAGCGTCCTCTCATTTACGCTGCAACTAAAGAAACATGGAATGAGCTCGGGAAGCTAGCTATCAAGCATAAATGTCCCTTGGCAGTTTATTCACCAGGGAACTTGGATGATTTGAAATCGTTGGCGACCACTCTTGACCAGATGGGCATCGATGTAGTTCTTGATCCTGGTAATGAGTTTGGTCCAGCTCTTGGTGCTACTGTAGATGATTTCAGTATGCTTAGAAGGGCTGCAATCCGTGAACGAGACCTAGGGGTCGGTTTTCCTCTGATGGCAACACCAATTTCAGTATGGGGCGACTACAAAGAAGGAGAAGCACCAGAACTAGCTAAATGGCAGGAAACACTTGCAGCTGCTGCATTAATTACACGTTATTCTGATATCGTCGTTTTTCATAGTTTGGATATGTGGGTTCAACTTCCACTAACATTTCTGAAAACCAACATTTACACAGATCCCGTAAAACCTGTTGCTGTAGAAGCCGGACTCCGAGTAATGGGCAACCCAACTTCTGAATCACCAGTAATGTACACTTCAAATTTTGCCTTGACTTATTTTACGGTAGAATCTGACATCAAGCAGGGTGGAATCGATTGCTGGCTCATTGTAGTAGATACAGAGGGGCTTAGCATTCAATCCTCAGTTGCAGGCAGAAAACTCACTGCAGATAAGATTGCAGAAGCCATCAAGAAATATAAAGTTGAAGAGAAAGTATCCCATCGTATACTCATCAGCCCTGGTATGGCCGCACGTCTCAGTGGCGAAACAGAGGAGGCTTCAGGTTGGACCGTAAAAGTAGGTCCAAAAGATTCTAGTGGCATTCCACAGTACATTCGAGATGGTCTTTGGAAAGAATAGTTTAGAAATCATCGAATAATAAGCTATTTTTGCAATTGCTCTGCGTATAATTCTAGAATCTGCTCCTGTTCGTATGTTTCAATGGAGTGAGGACGTTTCCGGCGAACCTCAAGTATTGCCTCTTTTGCTGACATTCCCTGACTAATCAGGTATGCTGCCAGAAAAGTGCCCGTACGCCCCCAACCCATAAAACAGTGAACTGCCACTGGACGATTTTGAGCCCGATTTTTTTCAACTATCCTCACAAATTTCTGCAGTTGATCAATTGTCGGAGTGCCATAGTCTCGAACTGGAATGTGATAGTATTCTAACCCTGCAGCCCTAATTGTCTCAATATCAAGACGCTCTAGCATCGTTGTAATTAATACCTGAACTCCTTCTTTAGCAAGAAGTTGAATGTCTTGTAGGCTACTTGGTCGATCTGCCCCAGCGAGAACACCTGGAATTAACCAACTGAAATTCTGCATCGACTAACTCCCCAAAATGATTGATTTTAGGGTGGAAGATTTTTCTAAATAGCATTTCTAATAATCAAGATAATCTTTATGCCACTTTGGGGGTTAGATCTGTTCGGATAGTTTGCGGAGTTGGTCCATCATCCGTAGCCTATCTGTAATGTCTCGGTAAATTCCACGATATCCAATCAGATTGCCATGTTTATCAAGAATTGGACGTCCCTTAGCTTCTAATATGATTATGGAGCCGTCACGGTGTACAAACTTGCTTACGATATCACGGATAGGTTCCCTTCCTTTGAAAAGACCAATGTAAGCTTCTAGTGTTGTATTCATTTCGTCAGAGTGAAGGAAATCAAAGGGTGTACACCCAAGTACTTGTCCAGCGGAATAGCCTAGGATATCTTCAACAGCATTATTAGAGTATGTGAAGAACCCTTGTGAATTCATCTCCCAAACCCAGTCAGAAATTTCCTCCACTAAAACACGGAACTTCTCTTCTGAATCTTGGAGAGCCTGCTGCGCCTGCTTTAACTCGGTTATGTCGTGCACCGTTCCAATCATCCGGATTGGTTTTCCATCTTTGCCATATGTAACTTCAGCTTTTTCATGTACAATACGCTCAGATTCATCTGGGCGAATAATTCGGTGGTCGATGTCATATATTTTCTTTCCATAAAGGGCTTCATTGACTGCCTTTTTTACAAATTCGCGGTCATCAGGATGAACAGATTCTAGAAATGCTTCATAAGTGGCACCAAATTCTTGAGGCGCTAATCCGAAAATACGATAGATTTCATCTGACCAGTGCTCTTCATTGGTTACAATGTTCCAATCCCAATTTCCCAGGTGAGAGATGCGTTGAGCTTCTGCTAAACTAGTTTCGCTTTGCCTTAATTTCGTCTCTGCTGCATGCCGCTCTGTAATATCTACAATAGCTGCCAGTACAGCTGGTTTCCCCCTGTATTCAATGTAACTGGAGTATAAATCACCCCATCTTATTGAACCGTCTTTTCTAATTGCACGGAACGTATAGTGTGGCGGTACTGGTTTCCTAGCTAGACGGTCTTGCATTCGACTCCACACAATAGCTTGGTCTTCTTGATGGATTGAATCAGTCACCTTTTGTTGTGAAAGAGATAATAACTCCTTGATGGAGTATCCACTGAATTCAGCGGAAGCTTGGTTAGCATAAACTATCTGAAAATCTTGGATGATTATTAGTCCTTGCAGGGAGTTTTCCACCATGGTCCTAAACTTAGTCTCAGATTCCTGTAGGGCTTCTTCCGCCAGTTTATGCGCAGTAATGTCAGAAATTGTTATTTGAATAATGGGTTTGGTTCTAGTTTTATAGCTGGTGCCTATTATGTCAACCCAGCGAAGAGAACCATCCATTGTTTCGAACTGGCATTCGAAATGACGTTTTCCACCTTCACCTTTACTCAAGGACCTAAATCGGGCGAGAGCTTCCTTCTGGTCCTTCTCAACTACAAGATTAATGAGATCCTTAATTCCCCAACTTCGAATTATGCGCAAAGGGTATTTGCCAATTTTTGTTAAGGCAGCATTTGCATAGATTACCTTACTGTCTTGGAAAATAATAATACCTTGAGAAGAGCTATCAGCCAAAAGCTTGAACATTTCCTCTTCTTTTGGCTCTTTTGAAGCCATTTTTCGAGTAGAGGACATCTTTGCTCACCTTTAAGGACGAGGGAAGAAATTAGGCTAACCTAAAACTATTAGGCAAATACTCTTTTGTTGTCTTTTCAGTCCCAATAATTCCTAACTAGTATATTCTAGGGAAGTTGATATTTCTTTCGATAACTCTTATTTTTATAAAGCAATTAGAAATTATAAAGCAGAAGCCTAAAAAAGCGGGAATAGTTCTGAAATAATGATGAATAAGGGAGCAGAAGCAGTGACAATTGAACCAAAACTAGCTTACGATTTAGTTGTTGTCGGGCACCTATCGATTGATTACACAATTACGTCTGAGGAACAACGTACTACCCTTGGAGGACCTCCAGCCTATGCAATGGTTGCACGTTCATTGGGTCTAGAAAATGTTGGATTGGTTACTGTAATTGGCTCGGATTTCCCCAACGAATATCTCCGACGATTAGGTGATACTGGTCTAAATCTCGATGGAGTACGCCGTGGTCAAGTTACTACTCATTTTACAAACAGGTACTTCGAAAATAGAGAGCGTATACAGCAAGTAGCAACAATTGCTGATTCCATCCGTGTTTCCGATTTTCCTTTGCCTTATTGGAAGACACGCTGGATGTATTTTAGCCCTATTATGCAAGAAATAGATCCAAGCATCATCAAACTCGCTAAACAACGAGGAGCCAGAGTGGCTGTTGATATTCAAGGGTATGTTCGTCGTAACAATCCTGAACTTGAAAATCGTGTTGAACCCTGCTCTTGGAAATCTTTCCCAGATGTGGCAGCTCATATTGATATACTTAAGTCTCACATCAATGAAGCTAGCCAGCTCACTGGCCAATCAAATGTAAAGAGAGCTGCCCAACACATCTACGAAGCAGGAAGCAAGATAATACTCATTACAGATGGTCACCGAGGATCATACATCTACTTTGATGACAACCTCCATTCTATCCCCGCGCTTCCACCACATCATACAATCGACTCTACAGGTTGCGGCGACATCTATACGATTAGTTTCATAATTGAATATCAGCGTACCAACCGTCCTCTCTGGTCGGCTTATTTTGCTGCTTCAAGCGCTTCATTTAATGTTGAGACCCCAGGTCCGACCAACTTCCCAACTTATAGAAAAGTAACGAATCGACTAAACCAATTTTTAAGACAACCAAAAAACCATCATCATCAGGAAATACTCAGAAAAGAGAAAGAACAAGCAAAGTAGCTTTCATCTTGGAAATCATACCTAATGTCAATTATAAGGTTGAAAATTTACTTTACATAATATGGGTGATTCCCGAATATGACTTATGGCGAGCTTGATGAGGCAGCACTTTCATGGGCGACACAAAGTGCATTTGGTGTTGATGTTGCATCCATGCCCAAACAGGTAGTTATCAGTCCAATTCGCACGGAAGAATTCTTCGATGAATTCCATGTAGTGCTTAAAGAGAAAGAACTGGACTCTGTAGAAGTTAAAAGTGGTTATCAAGTAAGCAATGGAGAAAAACAAGTCTTATTCTGCAGGGGAGGTATCGGGGCATCAATGTTTGCAGATTTCAGCTACATTCTCTGCCATTGTGATAATGTTCAGGAGATAATTTTCGTTGGGACAGGTGGAGGATTGGGAAAAAGAGTGGAAACTGCTGACATCAACATTCCCCCTTTATGCCTTAGATTAGATAAAGTCCTTGAAGTCCTGTTTCAGCCTGAAGCACCAGCAAAAGCCAATCCAGAAATGTCGAATAAAATAAGTCACCTCATTGAGAAAAATACGGAGGATTTAGGGATAAGCGTTCATGGAGGATTGCATGCAACAGTTCCTTTCATCTTTTCAGAAACAAAGCAGTTCCTTGACGATTTGCAGAAACAAGAGGTAATTTCAATTGATATGGAACTCTCTGTACTTTACGCCTTGGCAAATCACTTCAAAAAGAAAGCATTGGGAATCATAAGGATAGGAGATTTGCCATTGAGGGGACTTCCCATATGGAAATCTAGGACCCATAAAATCGATTTGAAGCGTCAAGTGCATAATTCAATTCTTAATGCGATAATCAATTATCTTTTCACTTAGCCAATTCACAAATTCTTCTGTTCTTTTGTTGCTAATCCTTGGGAAAAGACAATTCCAGCATGCTTGTTCTAGTCAGTTGGAAAAGTTTATTTAGATAATATATCGGTTTTCGATATAAGTCGATTTTCGATAGCTCAGATATCGATTAAAAAGGGAGAAAGAAGACCTTCATGCCACCTCCAACAAATAATCAATCTCTTATCAAGGAGAATAAACTCAAAGGCCTAGGTAA
>JABXGU010000272.1 GCA_016550415.1 archaeon
AGGGCTATCTGTAAACAACTCTCACCTGTCATAGCACACAACTACCGTGAGAGCTCTTTTCCAGTCGGTGTTTTTTCCTGGAATATTAAGAATGTGACATCTGATGATATCGATGTCGCGGTTATGTTGACATGGGAGAATGCAACCTCGCCCACTAAGACACTTGCTAAAGACGATTATTATAGAGTTAAGAAAACACGTAATAAGCATCTTGCTCTGGAACTACGCCGTGAACTTGAAGATGATGAAAATCCAACATCTTTTGGCTTAGCTGTTGAGGGAGAAAAAAACTCCGTACTGTCTTTTGCTGATTCGTTTGACACAGAGGGTAATGGTGGAGATGTCTGGGAAGGTTTCCAGAGCGATGGACGATTCTTACTGAAAGCTGGAATCTCAATGAAACCTGGTCATCGCACCGGTGCTGCCCTATGTGCTAAGACTGAGATCCCTTCGGGTGAAATGGCAGAACTTGTTTTTTCCATATCTTGGGATATTCCGATCATGGAGTTTGGTTCAGGGAGACGTTGGTATCGACGTTACACTCGTTTCTTTGATACAAGTGGAAATAATGCAGTGCCGATTGCTGAACTTGCATTGAAGAAATGGCGTGACTGGGAACGAATGATAATTGATTGGCAAGAACCTATCATCAAATCCGATAAACCGGACTGGCTTAAATCTGCCCTATTCAATGAACTCTACTATCTAGTCGATGGGGGTACAGCGTGGGAGAATGGAGAAGTGAAGACCGGACCACGAAAGAAGGGTATAGGACATTTTGGTTATCTGGAGTGCTTTGACTATCCCTTTGTAAATACCTTAGATGTTCACTTCTACGCCTCCTTTGCCCTAGCAATGAATTGGCCAGAGATTGAAAAGAGTATTCAACAAGATTTTGCTGCAACTGTATCAATGGAGGACTCTAGCCTTGTGGATTTACTCTTTGAGAAAAGACAAGTTCCTAGGAAGCCACGTGGTGCAATTCCTCATGATCTCGGGATGCCAATAGAAGATCCATGGTTAACTCCCAATGCGTATAGAGTCCAAGATGTAGGACGTTGGAAGGATCTTAACAGTAAATTCGTTCTCCTCGTATACCGTATCTTCACACTCACCGATGATAAGACGTTTTTACAGGAATGTTGGTCTGCAGTGCTCGAAGCGATGGAATATTTGGAGGCATTTGATACGGATGGGGATGGTCTACCAGAGAATGAAGGTTTTCCGGATCAAACATATGATGTTTGGACGATGAAAGGGGTTAGTGCTTACTGCAGCGGCTTATTTCTTGCTGCTGCTGAAGCTGTTGAAGCAATGGCAGAAAAACTGGGAGAAAAAGCTGTAGCAGACAAGTATCGACGCCTTGTGAAACGTGGAAAGAAAGTCTTTGAAGAAAAACTATGGAATGGTGAATACTACAACTTCGATAGTAGTGGGGGCAAACATAGTGACAGTATCATGGCTGATCAATTGGCAGGTCAATGGTTTGCCCATGTCTGTGGTCTGAATCCGATAGTACCCCAAAATAGAGCAAGGAAGGCTTTGGAGACGGTCTTCAAATACAATGTACTTGGTTTTGCTGATGGAATGATGGGTGCAGTGAATGGTATGCGTCCTGATGGTAGAATCGATAAATCAAGCCTCCAAAGTGCTGAGGTATGGGCTGGAACAACTTATGCTGTTGCCGCCTTGATGATTCATGAGGGTCTAATAGATAAAGGCTTGAGAACCGCGGAAGGTGTCTATCAAGTTACATACAAGAATCAAGGATACTGGTTCAGAACCCCCGAAGCTTGGACAAGGAAGGGTAACTATAGAGCATCAATATACATGCGACCACTGGCAATATGGGCAATTGAGCATGCTTTACCTTCAACTAAATCCTAGCCAAATTGACTATCGAAATCCTACTAGTCACAGATGCTTTCTTACCCTCCTCGGTTGCATTTTCTAGCCTGTAGATGTAATTTTACTATCATGTTTTTTCCGACAGATTTTCGGAAATAAAGCACCAGTTCTTTTTTGGTATTCACGATAGGTATTACCGAATCGCTTCAAAAGATCCTTCTCTTCATAATGAATCATTAACGGAATAAGAATAACAAGTGAAATGACAACAACGATGAGAAGAAACAAGGAGTTGACCCATAATGCGATGGCGATGTACCATGGTGGGCGTCCCAACAGTTGTGGATGCCGGATGTGTCTGTAGATTCCCTTTGCCATCTTTGTTTCTGTAGATGGCTGCCAAGTTTCCCTGCCAACATCCATCATAGCCTTAATCAAAACTAAGGTACATGGGGTAGCAATGGCAATTCCCAAGACAATGGGAACCAAGGGGTCGGAATGGATATTCCAGTCAAGTCCCGGTATTGGATACAAAAGCCAGAGAATCATATTGATGACCGGGATGACTGCGAAAAATGCCGCAAGTTTCCTAAAGCGCTGACATTCTTTCCAAGCTTTGCTACCATGTTTTTCTGCTCTAGTAGCAGGCATCACACTAAGTAAATAGAAATAACCGAATCCCAGCACACCTATCAACGCTGAAAGAATATTCAACCAGGCGATGATCAATGACATTCACTTCTTTTTTCTTTGTTATCTTAGGTGCTATTTTAGCAGGAAGCTGAATCTGTTCAATTGGGCAGATGCTAAAGATTGTTACTAGGTCTTGCCAGCGGAAACCCGCCAAGTAATGATATTATCATAGATACGCCAGATACCATGTACAACCAGGAAAAAGAGGAATCCAACAAGAGGATATACAAGACTATTTGTCACTATGTCAAGATTGTTATTAACAACGTATTGAAGGATACCAATCACAACTAGAAATTGACCAATGGCAAGGAAGAACTGAAAGACCAGTCGTAGAACTGCTCCGGTTGATTCACGCATAGGGTTTCACCTCCGTAACAGCTTTCTTGCAGTTAAGGAAAACATAAAATATAATTGACTCTCTTTGCTTCTGGTCTTTATCAAAACTGGTCCAAAGACTGGAGAAAATAATTGAGTAAATTACCCTAAATCTAGAGGAGAAAATTGCCACATGATGGGCAGCGATGATCGTTAACCGCAGCACATTCACGACAAATTGTAGCTCCACAAGCTAGACAAATAACATACTTCCCCATTTTTCCACACAAAGAGCACGGTGCCATAACAAATCCCAGCCAATAACTATGTCTTACCCAATAATCAAGTAAATATCTTAGCTAAAAGCATCCTGATTAGCTCTTCTCCTCGTCTTTCTTTAGTCCCATCCTTGTGCGTAGGCTTCTAGGATTTCTGCAACCTTGTTTGCATAACTTTGCTTAATATTGAATTTCTGGGTAAGCCTCCACTCTCCCTCTTTTCTTAGTTGCCACCCACACAGTCGAAGCTGCGGTTTCCCTGCTACCTCCACTAGCACTGCAGCCTTTATCCAAGTAGGTGTCCTTGTCAATGTTCTACCACGAAGGATTTTCAGCTTGGATCGCTGGGGAAATGTATCACCTGACTCATTCAAGAGCTCCGATAAACCCTTAAAGTACACAATAATTTTCTCCTAAAATTCATTATATGATACGCGGCTATCTGCC
>JABXGU010000273.1 GCA_016550415.1 archaeon
ACTTTGCGGCATTTAGTCTGACTGAACGTGAAGCTGGTTCTGATGCTGCAGCTGTGAAGACCACTGCCACCAAGGATGGCGATGATTGGATTATTAATGGTCGGAAATGCTTTAGCACGAATGGTCACGTGGCGAAATATCATAGCGTTTTCACCACTGTTGATCCCTCGTTGGGATACAAAGGGATGGCTGTTCATATGGTGGATACTTCGCTTCCGGGCGTCAAAATTGTGATGCTGGAAGATAAGTTGGGTCAAAGGGCTTCCTTTCAGGCTGAGGTTGAGTACAATAATGTGAGAATTCCTGGAGATTGTCTTTTCGGTGAAGTTGGAAAAGGCTTCAAGATTGCCATGCAAACCCTCGATCGCACTCGTGCTGCTATTGCTGCACTTGGGGTTGGAATCGCCCAGCGGGCCGTTGATGAAGCCGCGATTTTTGCCAACTATCGAAGGCAATTCGGTAAACCCATTGGGGTTTATCAGGGCATCAACTTCATGATCGCTGACATGGAAGCTCGTGCCATGCACGCTCGTTGGGCAACTCGCTATTCAGCCTGGCTTGTAGACCAAGGGCAACGTAATACTAAGGAATCTAGTTGTGCGAAATTCTTTGCCACAGATGCGGCGATGCAAAACACATTGGATTGTATCCAAATCATGGGTGGTTATGGATACTCGAAAGAATATCCAGCAGAACAAATGATGCGGGGTGCCAAATTAACTCAAATCTATGAAGGCACCAACCAAATTCAACGTATGGTCGCTGGTCAAGCGGTTCTGAAAGACGCCAAAGTCACCGAGCTTGATACCGGCTTCCGGCTACAATTTTCAGGCAATGACTATCCCGATCCATGGGGTCCACGTGAAGGAAAGGTCCCAGATTTCTGGGGTAAAAAGAAAACCAAGAAATAGATCAATTTGCAGCCAAGACTCTAGGGTTCTATAAGAAAAAGGAGCGGGAAGTCGACTAAAGGCTGAGCTAAGTCGACTCCTTCGCGTTTCGAATGCCTGGGTTGTCTATTTTTCTGGACGTTTGCGGCGAAGCTGCTTCACTGGGGCAGGTTGACCTGCTCCTACTAAGCCTGCCAATCCCATTATTTCACCTCTGACCATGTCCATTGGAATGGCAAAGACTATAGTATTGCTTTGGTCAAAGCTGATGTCTTCGAGGCTAGACAGGGTTCGTAGATATAAAGCCTGGGTGCTCATTTGTTGAACAGCTTCTTCGAGATTTCGGGCGGCAATTAACTCGCCTTCACTCTTGATGATAACGGCACGGCGTTCACGTTCTGCTTCCGCTTGTCGAGCTATAACACGTTTCATGTCCATAGGAAGCTCGATGTTTTGGAGGTTAACACTTTGGATATCGATGCCCCAGCGCTCTGTTTCCTTGTCAACGATGGTCTTAATACGTTCAGCAATTTGGTCACGTTTGGCAAGAAGATCGTCTAATTCGACGTTTCCGATGACATCACGCATGGTCGTCTGAGCGTATTGAACCGTGCTAAGGCGGACGTCTTGGATGTTGATGAGGCTTTTAGGCGTGTTGATGACTTTCATGAACACGACGGCATCAACCATGAGGCTAATGTTATCCCTCGTCATCAGTTCTTGTTTCATTACATCCAGGGTTTGGATTCGGATGTCTTGGCGTATGAATCTTTCAATTCCTGGCCATTTGAAAAACATTCCTGGTCCAACAAGTCGTGTGAATTTTCCAAATCGGAGGACAATTGCTTCTTGCCACTGCTTATTGATAGCGAGTGTTGCAGGAATGAAAATGAAAAAGATCACTGCGAAGAAACCGAAAATGAATGGCATAAAGAAGGCAAAAAAGCCGAGAACTGGAGCAAAGAGTTGAAAGCTAAATAATGCGAGTATGAGAAAAATGATACCCAGAAACAGGAAGGTCAGAAGGGGAAGCGGCGATCCGCGATATTCGTACATTCGTTTTTGTTCTTTTTCAGATGAGGTTTCAATACTCATTTAGTTCACCAATTTAACCTCAGAGTAATCTCACGAACTGGTTGACCTATTTGAAATACACTGGTTGACCAATACATGCAGATTCACTTTGAGGTTGAGGGCATATAGTGTACTGGCACTATGTATAGAGGTTGTAAATAAACGTCGATAAAACGTGGACTTCTAGGTTGTGTTACCTGCGCCAGGTTGGAATGTCCCTCGTACTAGACTGCAAGAGTTCACGCTTTTAAAATTACGGAGTCAAGCGGCTTTGTAACTCGTGATAGGAAGTTTGGTTTACGTTAGTGGAGGTTTGAACACTTTGTTGAGGGTAAACATTGCAATTCCAATAATCAAGAAAACTATTCCGGCTACAATTCCGACTGTGACCGCTTCATAGGATCTGAGAATGAAATTTGCGATTGTGGCTATAAAACTTAGAAATGCGATTAAAGCTAATTGTGGCCAGTTATGGGTCCATCCAAGCTTCATATTCTGTCAAACCTTACTTCTTATCAGCTAGAGAGGTGAGGATGTTATTTTGATATTTGGCTAAATAGCTTGCTACTGCTCATTCCTTCTCGAACTGTAAATGTGGGTAGTCAGGGTCAAGTTCGAGAACCCGCTTGAAACAAGCTTGAGCCTCCTTATGACGTTTCAATTCAACTAAAATGCGCCCTCGAAGGTACACGCCATTCACATGGCGTGGATTTTTGTTAAGAAGCCTGTCTACAATATCAAGTGCCTCACGATATTGAGCAAGATTCTGCGCTAATGTATTAGCAAGATTGTACAGAGTCATTTCATCATCTGGGTTGAGGCGAGCTGCCTGCTGATATGCTTCAACTGCTTCAACATATTTCTCGAGTATGCCTAATGTGACTCCCTTATCATACCAAGCGCGAGCATTATCTGGGGCTAAAGCAATTACTTTGTGAAATACGGGAAGTGCTTCGTCAATGCGATCTAATTTTCCGAGGAGTTCACCCATATCCAACCAAGCATCTAGATTTTCCGGAGCGAGTTTGGTGGCTTTCTTGAAACAAGCCATTGCCTCGTCGAATTGCGTTAATCGTTCATGAAGGACTCCTCGATAATGCCATGCCCGTGCGTCACCAGGATTCAGGTTAACGGTTTCAATAAAGCACTCCAAAGCCTCATCCACGCGTTCAAGTTCTGTGAGAATGACACCCCGGTTATACCACGCATTGGCATAATCAAGGCGACTTGTGGGTCGAGTCTGAGTAGCGCGAATGAAGCTCTGTAAGGCATCTTCTGTGCGGTCTAAATCTTGATACGCTGTCCCCAGATTATTCCATGCTTCTGTGTAATTGGAATCCAGTTCCGTGGCACGTTGATAGCAATCTAGGGCTTCATTAATTCGACCTAGCTCGTCGAGAACCAATCCCTTATTGAACCATACAGCAGCATCTTGAGGACAGAGTTCGCTGGTCGTTGAAAAAGCCTCTAACGCTTCCTCCAATTTTCCCTTTTCTGCCAACGATATTCCAAGATGGAACCAGTCCTCGGCTTTAAGCTCCGATGTCTGCTGCTTCTTCTTTACCACTTACTCACCCAGTCTGTTGTAATACGCGTAACATTAGTTGACCCAAGGGAACAGATTCGTGACCAGCACCAATGATGACGAGTTCCCATTTTTTCATCAGATCACGAAATGTGGCTTGTCCTGTAAAAAGGCTGAGGAGCGTCTTTGTCGAGGCCTTGTAAATAACATCAGGAGATGGATACTGTCCTTCTCGCATTTCCATGATTCCCCGACGATGAAGGAGAATATGGAAGGTTTGTTCATCCGTTTCAAGTTGAAGGACCTTCCCCTGATAGGGACCTACCCAAGAACGAACAAATTCACGATATTCCGGTGTCTCATTCACCTTTGCGATAAGCCCCTTAAAAATCTGAGACAATTGATTTGTCACGTGAATCACAACTGATTACCGCTTCATCCACGCCTGTACCGCTTCAACAACAGCATCATTTACATGACGTGCTCGGTTGTCTCCCTTTTTTTCACGAACCTTCTCAAGAAATTCTTTGTATAACTCTTGTTCCATCAGGACAACAACGTGCCCTTTTCGATTATTTACTAAAGCCTCAGCGACATGCTTATTCTGCCGAATCGTTAATGTCTCAATATCACTCAGCCGTAAATTCGGGTATCCTGGCCATTGCCCATCTGGTGCTTTCTTGTATCGTGGCACACTATTTTCCTCCTCTTCCTTTGTCGATGGATTGGTCACCGGATATTTTCACTAGACCTGGTTGAAACGGCCAATCCACCACGTATCGCATTCCTTTCTGATCTCCTTTATTTCCGGATCGCCAAGTGCCTGCATAAATGGCGCTTCCAAACACATGCACATACTCTGAGAGGATCAAGGTCGCGGCCGCTTCAGGGCTGATATTCGCTGCCTCGGCTTTGGCTTCAAGGGCCTTCTGTACATCCGCATCTAATTCTAGTTGCATTCTTTTACTCACCATTCTATCCTGGTTCGGTATTTTTAGAGCGCTTTGGTTTTTGGTCTCGAAACGCCAATCGCTGATAAGGTACTCCCCATCTTTCTGAATAGAAACTGCCTTCTAGAGGCCATCGTGAGGGTCC
>JABXGU010000274.1 GCA_016550415.1 archaeon
ACAGGCTCTGCACATCGACCCACAGGTGTCCGTGATTATACACCAAAATTCCATCGTGCCACAATTGAATTGATCTTTAAGAAAAACAAAGACGCCGGTAACTCTCTCCGAAAAGAGAATCTGGACCTTGAAGCCCATCAAATGAATGGTGCAGATACTACAATAATCAGTTATGGAGCCGCAGCCAGACCGGCATATCAAGCAGTAATTTCTACTCGTCAAGCAGGTGAAAACATAGGTTTCATTCGCCTTAAGACACTCTGGCCATTCCCTGAGAAACACTTGGCTAAACTTGTGAAGGACATCAAGCGTATCTTCGTAGTCGAGATGAATATGGGGATGATCGTGAATGAGGTCGCCCGAATTGCTTGTCACGCCCAAGTAGAAGTCATTCCAAAAGTAGCGGGTGAAATACATCAATCCAATGAAATAATCGAACACATACACAGGAGGGATAATGCCGCATGACCCCCACACAAACCTCACGCCTTGGTAAACCACAAGCCTACTACCGTGACAAATACCTACGTAGCCTACCAACTGCGTTTTGTAGTGGATGTGGCAACGGTACAATTTTGAACTGCTTTGTTCGAGCAGTAGATGCTCTCATTGAAGAAAAGCAATTGCGCCATCGCGACCTCCTTTGTGTATCAGGTATTGGCTGTTCAGCATGGATTCCTAGTCCCCACTTCAAAGGAGACACTCTTCACACAACACATGGTCGCGCTATCCCTTTTGCCACAGGCGCAAAGGTCATGAATCCAAAACTTCGTGTAGTAGTCTTCACAGGTGATGGGGATGGTGCTGCCATAGGGGGTAATCACCTCATTCATGCTGCTCGACGCAATATCCCCATGACTGTCATCCTTGTCAACAACTTCAATTATGGCATGACGGGCGGTCAATCCGCCCCAACCACTCCACTCCATGTTCGAACCACTACATATTTCCATAATCCTGAAGCACCCTTCAACTTGAGTCAACTTGCTTTGGGCGCAGGAGCCTCCTATGTCGCCCGCTGGACAACCTATTATGTAAACGATATCATCGAGTCCATGAAACAGGCTCTTCTCCACCAAGGATTCGCTTTCATTGAAATCATCTCTCAATGCCCAACTTATGCTGCAGGCTTTCTTAACGAGTTTCAAGCTACACTATCAACTAAAGAACAGAAACAATTCTCACACAATCCTGGCGCATGGATGCTTAAAGCCCTGAAAGGGAAACGAATGGGAACAAGGTTGGGTCTACCCCATTATTCACTTAAAATCAAGGAAAGATCAATTGAACTGGGAGTATTCACTCAAGAAAAGCGACCAACTCTCACCGCAGAGCTACAAAGCCTCTGGAAAGAACCCAAAGGACGGTAGGTCAAGGATGCAGCTTACAATACGATTTGCAGGATATGGCGGCTACGGAATTGTAACAGCAAGTCGTACTCTAGGGTTATCCTTCACCGCGCAAGGTTATCATGTCCTTCAAACGGAATCTCATGGAGCTGCAGCACGAGGAGGTGCCTGCACTGCCAATCTCACAGTTTCATCCTCACCCATATACGAACTTGAATTCAGCAAGCCTGACACACTCATAGTCCTTTCAACTTCAGGATTTCAGAAGTGTTATACGATTTGTTCAGAAATAAGCAGTAACACTCTTCTCATTGAATCAAATCTCCTTGATGATCCCACGGTCCAAAAATTCATTAATCGCATCAAAAAAGAAGAGAAAATAATAGTGTATCAACTTGATTTTCATCAAATAGTAGAAAAACTGGGTCATGTTCGCTATTTTGGAATTGCAGCATTAGGTGCGCTCTCTACAATCGACAACCGAGTTAATTTCCCCGCCCTTGAAAATACCATAAAAACCGATGCAAAACTTAAACGTTTTTCAAAACAAAATCTTAAGGCACTAAATCTTGGCGCTAAGCTTGTCTCCATTCTATACGGCAAAACTGCTTGGTCAATGAAAAAAGAAAGGAGAGGATTAGGAAGCTAATTTGTTATCCTAATCCGTCCCTTAGCTGTTTTACGTACTCCTCGGATTCGGACTATCACAATTGCAGTTGCTATCAAAGCAACGATTGTTAGAGCAACAGCGGGAATGAGTGCCCATAAGCCGTTCAGTAGAGCTTCTCCGGGTGGTATTGCTGGATAGGCGGTATATACTGGGTCATGTGTTATTGCGTACCCGTCCCAGTTGGAATAGCAGGAGGAGTAGAAGTATTGGAACGTTGCCCAGTTCATGGGCCTAAAGTAACCTACGACTTGTGGAACAGAGATGAAACTATGTAAGCAATGGAATCTGTAAATGGGTGTGATTACCGTTCCAACATCATAAGTTCCTCCATCTTTGCCCCAGACATAAGTGCCTCCAAAGTCAATAGCTCCTAAACGTATCTCGTTCTCTAATAGGTCCATCCTGCCACTCACTAATTCTTCAGCGCTGGTCAGATTCTCTGTATCAACTGGTGTAGATCCGTTTCCTAGGATACGAACTCGACGAGTTACACCACTCCAATAGCTGAGGGCTAAACTGAGTCCGTCAGCTTCAGGAAGAATGGTCTGTGTTCCAGGAATCCAGAAGTTCCCAATGTGTTGATCAACTTTGAGAACAGCTCCCTCATCTGTGAGGCTGAACCGACATGTGAATTTGAGATTCTCCACCATTGTCGGAATTCCCTCGTTCCCTTGCCATGGAATGTACATCAACAGGAGCTGAGGACTACCAAAGAGCCTATCGAATGGAATGAGTTCTCCGTTAATGTCACTGAATTCCATACTCCATTCAATTTCTCGGTCTGCATTAAGGTGGGGGAAGCTAACATCGGAAATAGTGGCATTTCCCATGTCTAAGTTGTAGACTAGCTCTGTTTCAGTACTATTGAGTAGGTGAAACCCCAAATCAATTGCATCGGTATAGCTGAGGGCATCATTTTGGGTAAATAAGTCGATTAAGCCGTCTCCATCTGTGTCATTGAATGCTGTGAGTCCTGCGAAATTGTGCTGCATAAATACTAGTTGATGGATGGGCAATCCAGCAGGAGTTGTGGCGTTACGTATGAGGAAGATTTCAGTAACGCCAAATCCGATTTTGCTATACTCTTGAGTTCCTTCACCAGTTTGAGTACCATTCATGTGCTTTGCCCATGAGTACTTAGATGAAAGATTTGGAATTACTGTATTGGGATCAACATTTATCATGCCGTCCTTATGCCAAGAATATGTGAAGTTGTAGCTGTAGCTGAGTTGGTGATTGAAGTAATAGAGGGGGGAATGTATGAAAACTTCATCACCAGTCAATGCGGTTCTTTGTGGGCTTTCTAAAAGTCCCTCATCTATGTGCTGGTGTGAAGCCAGCCATCGAACATAACTTCTGTCTGGGTCTTGGAGAATCCTCACAAGAAGGCAGATGTAAGTCCAGTAACGTTGCCAATGGTATTCACCTTCTTCTGTAATCACATAGGTGTTATTGCTGGTATCTGTTACAGTATAGTTTAGGGAGACTTGACCAGTAGCATCTGTTGGATTTTCCCAGTCGTCACTTGTTTGGTTCCACCATTTCCATGAAACGAAAACGCCAGGTAACATTTCATCGAAGCCTTGTAAATCTGGATTACTTGGAGCTCCTGCTACTGCAACATTTACTGCAGGCAGAAAGAGTGTGGAAACAAGTGCAACCAGAAGTGTGACAGTCATTGTTTGAGTCTTGCTAAGTGTTTTCATTTTTCTCGATATCCTCCGCTTTTCATGCGGTAGCTGAGTGGCATACCTAAATACACTATATTTGATGGTTCTCTGTGAACCATTTTCAATCCATAATAATTATCGAATTTTTACTGCCTAGAATCCAAAATATGTCCTATAACCGTTCAAAACCGTTTAAAATCCCTACTCTGCCCTTTTTTTCAGAAAAGTGAAGCCTATCGTCGTATTTTTCTAACAAGTGTAACGAGCTTTGTTCTGCCATATTCCTTTCGAGAAATTATCGATTTAGCCTCTAAATTACTTAATGCTGTACTCAAGGTGGACTTACTCAAACCAGTTACACGTCGTAACCTATCTTGTGCTAAAGACCCCCCCTCATCTTCTAATCGGTTGAGTATGCGGCGCTCTACATTACTGAGAGTGACGACCTGAATAGGTGTTTTCACACCGGATCCTACGCTGGCTGTGGGATGGCTCACTAATTGTTCAAGGCGGGTAACTCGACTTCGAAGACGCATCACAACCAAGATTACTGCACTAAACACTAGTACTAACGCGACAATCAATGCAAAAGTAATCGCAAGAAACACGATCTCTTGAGCAACCGGTAATACAACAATCCATGTCCATCCAGCTATAGCTAAAACGACTATAGCTAGCCCAAAAAGAAGCAGATCTGTAAACAAACGAAAATCTCGCTTAGACGACATGGAAGATTCACACGCTTCTTATAGATGAAATAAGTTCAAGGCTTTAAACTTGGGTTTCGCATCATCATTTAAGTGACTACACATCAGACAATTAGCAATACTGTATAGCAAGGCTGGCAATTACCTTGGCACGTACATTGAGTTATCTGAGTCTAATTGTTGCTGCCATATGCTTTGGTACTATACCGGTCTTCTCCTTCTATCTAAGTTCTCTAGGTGTGCCCAGTCTGCAGCAATCCCTTTTCCGCGCCCTCTTCACTGTGCTATACCTTTTCATAATCATCGGAGGCGTCTATAGATTCCGTAATCAACGAATTAAACGAGAACATTTGCCTTGGTTCATACTCTATGGGCTGCTTGGGGTAGGCGCTTCAATCATAGCTTACATCACAGCAATAGCTATTGGAACACCGGTTATTGTGGCAGTTTCTTTAACATACCTTTACCCAAGTTTCACACTTATTCTTGCACGAATATTTTTGCAGGAACACCTTACCCGATTGCGAGTAATTGCGGTTCCCCTTTCGATAATAGGTGCCATTGTGGTCTCTCTTCCAGTGGACATTGGTGCTATGTCAATTCCGGTTCTTGGCATTATCCTCTCTATTGCCAATGGTGTTTTTGCTGCATGTTATGTGGTTCTTGGTCGGAAATGGGGCGGACATGAAGGCTATCCAGAATTAACAACGACTTTTTGGGGGTATATTCTCGGTTTACTCTGGATGGGACCACTAATCCTTGGTATACATTTTGTTATATCTGATCCACGGATAGTTGGCTTTCAAATCTTCCTATCACCAACAGCCTGGCTACTCCTCCTCGGATTCGCTCTTATCGGAACAACAATCCCCTACACGTTGACAAATGTCGGCGTAAAAAACATCGACGCCTCTGCTGCATCAATCCTACTCCTTCTCGACCCAATCAGTGCTGTTATCATGGGCTATTTCTTCATGAACCAACCAGTCGCATTCTGGCAATTCATAGGCGCCACGCTCATCCTCCTCGCAACAGTCCTTATCGCCATCGAATCCAAATCAGATAATGCCGCTAGGGAGATACCTGGGTAAGCGGAATTGTTTATGAAGCTGCTTTTATTAATAGCCTAATTAGCGTCTGTTTCCTTAGTTCTGGTAATAATATTCCTTTGCTGAGGAGTGAATATCCTGTGAGTCTTCCCAAGGGCAAACTTAGTTTGGAAAAATTAGAGCAATTTGTATTCCGCCATCTTCCTCGAGTGAAAGATGTACGCAAGGTTGCTCTTGACTTTTCAGTTGCTCCAGGCTCCTCTAGTCTTGTTGCTGCCTCTGATCCAGTGATTGGTGTCCCTCTATCCTTCTATGGTTTCTTTGGTGTTCACTACTCTGCCGCTGATGTTGCAATGGCTGGGGCAAGCCCACAATATCTAATGCTAGGCGTCTATTACCCTCCAGGCACCTCTGAGTCATGGCTTGAAGATACAATGCGGCAATTGGGTAAAGAAGCTAGCAAACTCAAAATTGGAATTCTTGGTGGCCACACAGGAGGCTATGACGGTCTAACTCTTCCCCTCCTTTCAACTACATGTATTGGTTTTCTTCCATCAAATTACAAACCACCTGAAAAAGTTCAAGCAGGAGATGCACTCATTGCGGTGGGGCCTATTGGTCGTGAAACACTTTGGTTTTTGTCAAATGTTGAACCTAGCCAAACAGAGAATATCCTGAAACGCTCAGAAGTGAAACGTGTTGCCTTAGATCTTAGTTACTTCACGGTAGCATCTCTCATTGCTAAAATCTCACATCAAAATATCAAAATAATGCATGATCTGGCAGAAGGAGGTCTAGCTACTGGTCTCACTGAACTTCAACAAGCCACTGGTCTTGGAATCACCATTCAGTATGATAAAATCCCATGGGATGAAAGCGCAATCCGCCTTTTCATGCATCTTAAATGGAATCCCCTACACTGCTCATCCTTTGGAAGCTTCCTCTGCGTCACTAACTCGAAAATTGCAGACAAAATCATTGACAAATTGCACGGTCTTGGACGTCCAGCAGCAATTATTGGACATTTTGTGGAGGAGCAAGTAATTTTCATACAACGAGAAGACAAGAGAACGCCACTAAAACTGGGTAAGGATCCCTATCAAAAATTTACATCACGTGTAAGCTAGTTGCTGATAGGTTTTCGTGCGTGGAAAGCGAGAAAGGCTCCCCCACTACGAGTAAGCCATAATGTCCCCCATTTTTCATCAAGGGCTGCAAAACTGGGAAGTAATCCTGTGGGAGTAATACTTGAGGCATACACTGACCCACGGTATTGCACAGCTGAAAAACTGGCTCGACGGAGCATTCTAGTAAGCTGCCATGGACTCGGAAACCGAGCAAAAGAAAAGACATCCTGTCTGACCAAATTACGAATTCGACGCTCAAATGCCCATAAACTGCTTGATGAAAGGACACCTAAAATCAAATGTCCGCCTGGTCGTAAACAAAAATAAATTTCCTTCAGCAATTGTAAGGGTTTGGGAACAAACTCAAGCACAGTCATCCCAGTAACTAGTTCAGCCACACCCTCTCGAAATGGAAGCTTCTCAGCATCCGCCATTACTAAATCTATCTTCGGTTGATTCCGAATTTTCTTATGAGCGACCTGAAGCATGCGCCAAGAAAGATCAATACCAATCGTGTATAAGCCCCTATGAATCACTGGTTCTAATGATAATCCTGTTCCAACACCAATATCTAAGGCAACTCCTGTAAGGGGGCGAGGTAACATAGCTGCAATCGCTGCAGTCTCAACCTCCAAAACATAAGCTCCTAATGGAGTATCATACCACTTATCATAAAAGGAGGCAATCAATCCAAACGCTTTTGAAACAGCCTGTTTATGTGTTTCCTTGTTTTGGAGATTACTTTCCACGTGCCTCCCTCGCTACTGTCTTGAACTTGCGTAGAATTTTTTGAACCCATTTAACGATTTGTACAGGGTCCGACGCGAATAGAACAACCAAAGGTTCCAGTCCGACTGCACCTTTATCGAATAAGGCTTGAGGCACAGTACCCAAAGACTCCAATGCCGTTATTGTCACACAATCAGAATCTGAGTGGTTATTTGGAAGCTGAAACTCAACTGTGTCTAAACCAATTTCTTGACAGGCTTCAACAATTAAAGGAGAATATCGAAGCGATATTGCGGATCGAATATTCTTGTCAATATGGTGGGCTACAAGCACAACTTGTCCCATGAAGGGTGACCAGCCAAAATCAACTTCACCAACTGCTTGTGGCTGTCCACGAACAAGGATAATCCTACCAGTAAGACCTGCCACTTCAGCAAGTCGTTTGGAATTGGGCAGACAGTAGACAAAATTACTCCCCACTTCTGGGATGAGCATTGACAAATTCGCTAGCTTGACCAGCTTATTGATGTTTTGAGATAGATGGTCTAGCACTGAATTTGCACTCTCATTCGACATCAGAGTCACCTTCTGTAAGACTGTTAGTTTTGAGATATCTTATTCCTTTTTCAACCTTGACAAAATACACAAGGCTTATATACATGGTGTATAGGACACGCCAAACAGGCTCAATCTCTAGCAATGGAGGAAATCTTTGATGGTAGAGAAACCTTCCTCACGGTCGCTCTACATAGCCAGTATAGGTATTTTGAGTGCATTAATGGCAGTGCTTGCCTTCGCAAGTGTTGTAATGCCAACACCATTAGGTAGCTACGATGTCTCATCGGTCCTAATCTTCCTAGTAGCCATTCTCTATGGTCCAGAAATTGGGATGGCTGTAACATGTATTGGTCAATTTGTGGGAAAGGGTCTTCTAATCACCTATTCAGGTCTGCCCGCAATCTATATTCCTGGTGCAGTTGCCGTGCGTGGTGTTGAAGCCTATATTGTCGGTCGTCTAGGTCGTGCATCCGCCCTAGGTCGATATCGTGAAGGTCTGGCAATGATAATTGGTGTGTTCTGGGAAACAGCAGCCTTCGTGCTTGCTGATTATTATCTGTTTAACGCTCTCTGGGGTCCTGGTGGCGGAATTGCTGCTATCTCATTTACAATATGGACGATTGTAGACTTGATCTGGGTTCCACTTGGGTTAGCTGCTCTAATATATGCACGAGCTGCATTCAAGACCACTTACATGGATAAAGACCTAAAACTCGATGAGTCCCCTGCACGTTCTAGCATACTACTTGGTAGTGTCATATTTGTCATGTTTTGCTGGGGTATAATTCTAATTGCAGGTATGATGCCTGGGTGGCTTATGGGTCCTGTATTTCCTACAATTTAAGGACTGGCTCATAGGGCAGGAATCTGCTAGAGTGATATGTTCGCTTAATAAGCAAGTTAGGGAGGGCAAAACTTAAGCAAAATAAAGAGACTGTGCAAGTAGTGGTTGATAGGATGGGTGCTAGCGAATGCGGCTGGTCATTAACAAGGTCACTGTCGAACTTGTGCAGGGTGATATTACAGACCTTGCCACCGACGCATTGGTGAATGCCGCAAATGAGTCTCTTCAAATGGGGGGTGGTGTTGCCGGTGCAATTCGACGCAGAGGTGGACCCGCAATTCAGCGAGAGTGTGATGATATTGGGGGCACTCCAGTTGGTACCGCCGTCATTACTACAGGCGGCAACTTGAAGGCACGCTTTGTTATTCACGCAGTTGGTCCACGATGGGGTGAAGGGGATGAAGATCAAAAATTAGCTAATGCTGTTCAACATTCCTTGAAACTGGCTGAGAGCCGTCGTCTTCGAAGCATTGCGTTTCCAGCCATCAGTACTGGTATCTTTGGTTTTCCCAAAGAACGGGCTGCAAAGATAATCTTAGAAACAACAATTCGATATCTAAAAGAGAAAGAAACGAGTCTTCGCCGCATAATCTTTTGCCTTTATGACCCTGCAAGTTTTACGATTTTTAAAGACACTCTTACTCATCTTACAGCTTCCTTAGATTAATCTAATCAAATGAAAAGACATTCGGTGGATTGTTAGAAGAAGCTTTGAAACCGAGTCAAAGTAACTATTTCTTCTGCTTCACAAAAAAGATGAGATTGGAAATCGCGTCTATCATTCCTGCCCATGATTCTTCAACTTTATCGTCGGGCAAATCAGAACCGCCCACAGCATATCGTGTGTAAATGATTTCTACAATGTGATAGAAGGCATGTAGTGTGACACGGGTATTAACCCTGCCCAAACTGGGCTTCTCACTCTCTGTTGGGGGTCTGAAGATAAACTCATCATCGGAGCTTGATTTTAATTCATGTAGGATTTTATCTTGAACTTTATCAAGCATTTCGATTGCTACATCAAATGGTACTTCTTTTGCATACACGTCAATGCTGCGTCCAGTGGCTGACATCCAATAGATTTCGGAGTTGATTATGTGGTGCAAATAATATAGTATAGTACGTGAGCCAATGGTTGGTTCAGCTGCTGCTTGTTCAGGAGTGAGGTCTGAGAGAATGTATCGGAGATGTGCACGAGTTGAATTATAAGCATTGGTAAGTCCTGTGCGAAGATCCTTGGGCTGTTTAACTGTCATAACATAGAATCATGTTAACTCTCAACTAAAGTTTTTGCATTCTTTACCAGTGAATTCTATTGAATTCCAAGAGCACGATTTGTTCCCTTCCCAAAGTTCTATAAGCATCGCTAAAAGAGTAAGATTAGAGGCTTAACACGGTGGCAAAAACTAAGACGCCATTGTCACGGGCAGTAATTCCTTTCTCAGCAATAGTAGATCGAGAAGAATTGAAACTTGCTCTCCTACTTAATGCGGTGAACCCAAGAATTGGTGGGCTACTCATCTCTGGTCCTAAAGGTACTGGGAAAACAACAATTGTACGTGCCCTAGCTGCTCTACTCCCTCAAATTCCAGTTGTAAAGGGTTGCCCGTTCCGATGTAACCCCACTCACCCAAGCAATCTCTGTGAAACCTGTACTGTCAAATTGCAGAAAAGCGGAAAACTGCCAAAAGAGATGCAATGGATGCGTGTCATCGATCTTCCTCTGAGTGCTACCGAGGATCGTGTAGTGGGCAGTCTTGATGTTGAAAAAGCAATTACTAAGGGGATTGCAGCTCTCAAACCTGGTATTCTTGCAGCCGCTAATCAGAATATTCTATACATTGACGAAGTGAACCTATTACCTGATCATATTGTGGACGCTCTTCTTGATGCAGCAGCAATGGGTGTGAATTTTGTAGAGCGGGAGGGTGTTTCTGTTAGCCATCCCTCTCGATTCATATTTGTAGGGTCTATGAATCCTGAAGAAGGTGAGCTACGTCCTCAGCTGCTAGATCGATTTCCATTACATGTCTCAATTCAAAGACGCTTCTCCCGTGATGAACGGGTTGCAGTCATTCAACTTAATATTGCCTTTGAAAAGGACCCCGATGCATTACGAAGTCAATGGGAAGAAGAAGAGGCGAAGCTTCGTGAGGAAATTATTGCGGCACGCAAGTTGATGCCTCAAGTTAAGGTTCCTGATTATGTAATGGAAGTAATTGCATTTCTTTGTTCACAATTACAGGTTGATGGTGTAAGACCTGATATCATCATCGCAAAAGCTGGAATGGCCTTCGCTGCTTTGGATGGTCGTACTGATGTAACAATTGAAGATGTTGAAGTAGTTGCACCGCTTGCACTTAGTCATCGCACTCGTCAACGTGGAATCCTCGAACCTCCAACACGTCAGACTATCAGTACGACTTTGGAGCAGGCTCGGAAAAAAGTGAAGACTGAAAAGCCACAGGCAAAGGATAGGGACTCAGGTCCAAAGGAGGAACGCAGAAAGCTAGTGGATAAATTTCGTCAATTCCACGGACTAGATGAGACACATGATGGTGAACGATATGATGCCCGTGCTCCTCGTCGAAAAACTGGGGGGCGTCTTTCCTGGACTGGCTTTGTATGTTTCTTCATTTCAATAGCTGCAACATTTGGCATTTATCTAACAATGTTTTTGCCTTGGCTTTTACCATTGAATTTTGTACTTGGTAGCTTCATCGCCTATGGGCTAATAAGGCTCCTTGAGCGAGTAATGCGCCGGTCTCCTCGCCCAGGTTCAGTTTTGCCAGCATTGAGTGAAAGTGATAGTGTTCCTGGAGGTTCAGGTAAATTCAAACGTGCAACACATAAGGGCTCTTCAACTTCTCCTCCTACAACAGCTGCAACTCCGCCATCTAAGACAAAACTAACCTCACAAATGACAGAAGAAACCGGTGAACGACAGCCGATATCATTACCTTCAGTAATACGACTGGATGAGGGAAAACCCCTCTTTGATGTTGAAGATTTCTTGCGCCCAACTTTTTTCAAAAGACAACGTGCTCCTAAATGGTCTATACGCCAAGTTTGGCGTCGTGCTGGTTCAGCAATTTCACGCTGGGCAGAAGGTGGTGTCCTCGTCAGTGCTAGTGTTCCCAAAAGTACGCCTCGAAGTATCCACCTCCCCGCTACTATTACAGCTGCAGCGCAACACTCCAAACCCGCCCCCACCAGCCCTCTAGCGGTCCATATTCAACCTCAAGATGTCCGGGAAAAAAGCTTTCGCAGTCGTACACCACTAACTATCATCTTTGTAATCGATCTCAGCATATCTATGCTTAAAAGCTTCGAAAAATTACAGCGCTCGATTATCGCATTTAAGACCTGTTTTGAGGGAACCCGTGACCGAGTTGGATTAATTGCGTTGAAGGATTGGGGCGCTGCTGAAGTACAAGCACCCACTGCCAATTGGAATAGGCTACTAGCCAAATTGATGACACTACGTATATCAGGTTACACACCACTTGCCGCAGGACTAAAACGAGCACTTGAAACTATCAAACGTGAAAGGCGACGAAACGCAGGTATGGTCCCCTTGGTTGTGGTCTTGAGTGATTTTCTTCCTAATATCCGATTAGCCTCAGCTGATAGTATTGATTTAGGGCTTCCTGAGCCGATTGCTGATGTGTTGCATCAATGTTCTCTTCTTGCTAGTGAAAAGGTTCCTGTAGTTACTATCAATTTGCATCATGAATTTTTCCGCATTAAAGGCAAGCAACACCATGATGTCATATTAGAATCGCTTCTTTTACGTGCGAAAGAACTTGATATCTCGAACTTGGTTGAGATTGGAGTACGTGAAGAGAAGCTAATACCATTTTTAGCATTTTACATGGCACACCTAACAGGTGGTCGTGTGTTCCTTGGCGAGGAACTCGATAATCCTACTGAAATTATGCCTGCCATCATCTCTATTGCTCGTCGTGGTGCTTGGTAGTTACTTTTTCTCCAATTTTCAAAAATGAAAAGGCTAAGTGGATTACAAGATAGAAAGCAGAGAATTAATGTAATCTGCGTGAATAACAATCAAAATAATTGAAATAATGACAAGGACTATTTTTACATAGGTCCATTTAGAAAGACCAGTTCTAGCAAATTCATTTGCCATCAAATGAAACTCTCGGGAACGGAATTTATAATATTTTGATAATCCTAGATTTGTAATAGAGACTTTATCTCCTGCTTTGTCAATCAAACCACTCCGCATCGCTTGTCGAATATTCATCATGATACCCTTACTAGGCAGTTTATGGTGACCTAAGGTTGCATGAAGATCGTAGTAGCGAATCCCTATGCTAACGCATTGCCTGAAATCTTTATCAAGTTCTTTTGGTGTCATAGGACCTATAATTAAACGGGTAAGGAGCCAATCTGTAACTTTGTCTTCATATCGACCACTTGCTCCCAGCTTAACCGTATTTATGTCAAGTTCTTCACCTGATGTTACAAGTTCCTTCATGGTGATGATAGCTTCCCAGATGATGAGGCTAGCAATTAGGAGGGCTATTAGCACATCTACAAAGTAGAAGTGGAAAATGGCAAAAGACAAACCAATCATTACACCAAAGGACATTTTGAAATGAAGCTCGTTATCCTTTGCGTCACTTAGAAGTGAAAGATTGCCAGACATTCTACCAACTAGAACCTTCATTCCGACCATGATTGTGTTAATCCCAAGGGAAAATCCTGTTATGAGGTAAGCATGGACGAAGAAGCTCCGATTAAATCCAAGAGAAAATGCATCGTAATTGAGAAGACTTTCAATAGCCTCCCAAGTTAAGGTAACTCCGGTAATAAGTAAAATACCGATGATGATAATTGCGCCTAACCTATCACGCTTGAAACGAACACTCATGGCTATAATGCCCACTTTGATGAGGTCAACACTATTCTCAATTCCTTCTGTGAGCATACCTTCACTGCCAATTAGCATGCCGACCCAGATTTTTGATGCAGCTAAGACAATCAGAAGTAATGCCGAAAGGATGAGTACAAATTGTTCAGTTAGCATTCGACGCATCCAATAACCCGAATGCAGAATTTCAAGGCGCGCATTACGTAAGACCTCTACGCCTAAATCAGTTAACAAAAGTCGGTTTCCACTTCGACGGAGGAGACTATCATTGATGCCATGCTGAATAGCTTCATCTACATCTGCTTGGATAACGCTGAAACGACGAAGTCTAGCGGCAAACATTCCCTCAAGATGTTTCTGGAGTTTCTCTCGTGTTGTCATTCCTTCATGAACAGCACAAAGGACTGCATAGAGTAATGACTTTGATGGACTGCAGCGTAAATACTTCTTAATTGGAAATGAGTGAACACCACGACGGATTTCTTCATCACTGAATTCTCCAAGGAATTCCTCTATCTCACAAGGCTCCGTCAAGTCTAATCATCCATAATTCTGTTGACAATTTAGGTGTCTTTCAAAACATAAGTAATTTATGTCAGCCACCGTTACAAGCGCTTCCCATTGTTATGCCAAAAATTTATCACTATCTCACGCATTCCACTTTGAGAAGTAATTTGCCAATTATAAAGGGATAGAAAATGATTCTTTTAGATCCTCACAACCACACCCGCAAATATCCCGATAAACGGTCACATGAAATTATGCTAAAGACCATCGAATTTTTTGAGAAACGAGGGAAACAGAAACTCAAAGAAGATGACCATGCTCGTACTTGGTACGCAGACTTCCTCGAATTCATTAAGAAAGAAAAAATATTTGCAACACTGTTAACACCTCCAGAATACGGAGAAAAAGATTACAGATGGGACATGTGGCGTAATTGTGAGTTTAATGAGATACTCGGTTTCTATGGTCTTTGCTATTGGTATACATGGCAAGTGACTATCCTTGGCCTTGGACCCATATGGATGAGTGAGAACAAGGCATTGAAGCGCAAAGCAGCTAAACTCCTTGATAAGGGTGAGGTTTTCGCTTTTGGACTATCAGAAAGAGAACATGGTGCAGATATCTACTCAACTGAAATGGCACTAACACCACAACCTAATGGTAGCTTTCTTGCTAATGGTAGGAAATACTACATAGGAAATGCTAACACAGCACCAATGGTGTCAACCTTTGGAAAAATGGCAGATTCCGGCGAATATGTGTTCTTTGTTGCAGACTATAGAAACACAGCCTATGATTGCGTCAAGAATATCTGTAATAGCCAGAATTTTGTTGCAGAATTCGCCCTCAAGAATTATCCCATTGCTGAGACAGACATTCTATCAAGGGGACAAGCCGCCTGGGACAGTGTTCTCAACACAGTAAATGTTGGAAAATACAATCTTGGCTGGGCATCCATTGGCATATGTACACATGCATTGTACGAAGCAATCAACCATGCTGCCAATCGCCGCCTTTACAATATGTTAGTAACTGATTTTCCCCATGTTAAACAAATGTTCATCGATGCTTACACACGACTTGTTGCCATGAAACTCTTTGCACTGCGAGCAGCAGATTATATGCGCACAGCTTCCCTCGAAGATCGCCGATATCTACTGTATAATTCTCTTGTGAAAATGAAGGTAACCACACAAGGAGAAGAGGTCATAGACCTTCTATGGGATGTTATTGCAGCTAAAGGATTCGAAAAAGATACATATTTTGAAATGGCTGCCAGAGATATTCGAGCCCTACCCAAGCTCGAAGGAACAGTACATGTGAACTTGGCCCTTATTGGTAAATTCATTGCCAATTACTTCTTCAACCCAACTAAATATCCTGAAGTTCCAAAATGTGACGAGGTCCAACATGATGCCTTCCTTTTCCAACAAGGACCAACCAAAGGCTTGGGCAAAATTCAGTTCCACGATTATAACAGCACGTTTGATAATTTCGATATACCAAATGTAAAAATATTCCAGGAACAAGTCGCAGTCTTCAAAGATTTACTGGCAATGGCTACTCCGGACGACAACCAACGTCGAGACACTGATTTTCTAATGACACTTACTGAATTATTTGCACTCGTTGTATATGCACAACTCATTCTGGAAAACGCGAAGATATACAAGTTAGATAATGACACAATCGATCAAATCTTTGATTTTTTGATTCGCGATTTCTCGAAATTTGCACTCCAATTGCATAATAAATCAAGCAGTACTCAGAAGCAAATAGACTATTGTATGCAAATAATCCGTAAACCAAAGGTCAATGCAGATCGGTATCAACACATGTGGGACACTGTACTCTCTCTGAAAGATAGGTACAAAATGAACGAGTAGACTCGATAAGGATCTCACAGTAATTAGGACAAAGGCTTTGTTTTTTGCAGGTTACTTACTATAACTTGCTAATGGGTAACCGGCTTAGTGATTAGGCTGTCCCATGGTGTCAGGTCAGGCATTTTCAGAATGGAATCAAAGGCCTTTATCGCAAGGATGGCAGCGACCAATACTATGACTTCTTCTGCAATGATTAGGTTAAGCATAAGTCCCAGAAGTGGAGTTGGCACAAGAATAGTATACACGGTATACAATGTTATGGCAAAGAGGTTCCAAATTGTGTGAAGAACTATGGGACCTGTTAAACTGCCGGATTTCTGAAACATGTATCCAGCAACAAGTCCGAAGATAAAGGTGACAGCTAAGTAGTTCAGTGCATAGAAAAGGGCTTCAATAGGGGTTATGGTTCCTATCATTAGTTCCTTCAATGGCCAGACAAGATGCCAGATGCTAAAAAAGAAGGATTGCAAGATGTTTGCCCAAAACACTGGTATGCGTGTCATAAATCAGCGCATCATGAGTCCCCTAAATAGTCCCTCCTCCATAAACGAATTCACTATATAGAATCCAATCAGGTAGGTAAAGGTTAGGCTGTCCATCAGCTGTAACATGATACTAGGAACGACGCCGATAAAGGGCAAGAACAAGAATTCTAGGGCGACAGGTATTGTCCATAAAACGAAGAAAACAAACGACCCTAGGATAATATTCTGAAAGAGTAATCCACTATGGATACCCAAAGCTGAATTTTGTCTATGGCTCCATCGAATATAAACAAGAAGAAGTACAAGCGGAATCACTTTCGATGTTACAATGTTAAAGATTGTATTATCAAGATTCAAAACGAATATATCGATTAATCTGAACGCTAGGGCAATGAGAAAGAAGGATAAAGCAAGGTTAATTGGTTTCTGAAAGAACCCATTTTTCGATATATGGTTTCCTTTCGTCTCCATCTTCTGAGCAACCTCAGACAAGTTCTAGTTCACCTATACAATTGAGTAAGATAGCTTTCCTCTTCTTTATGAGTAATCAAATTATCCTATGATTATAGTAATTTTCGATGCACAACTAGTTTAGTTTCACAACCTTTTCCAACTCGGAAATTGTCCATTCCAAACCGTGGGCTTTGAGGGTTGCTTTAGTTGGGATACCTCGGTTATCCCAGCCACGTCGCTCATAGTACCATGTCAACATCTTATCATATCCTGCTTGGTCAAGTTTAGCTCCTGCTAGTGGACCCTTAGTTAATGGATCTTTAAACCAGCGGATTGGTGGGTAATCCATTTGTCTGGTCCAATTTCCTTGAGTTTCTCGCACCCAGTATGCACGCATTAGTGAGTACACGCGGTCTGCTATGGCATAGAAGTCCTTTAGTCCCCATTTCAATCCTGTAACAGCTGCGAAGTACTTCGGATACCAATCCAAATCAAAGCCAATTTCAATCCATGGGAATCGGCAACTGACAAGATTCTCAAACATTCCTCCGCGAATTCGCTGCAATCGAATTACTTCATCCACCTTTCCTTCTAAGTATCCCTCTCGTCCATGTTCAATCTCCCAGGTGATGACCCAGGCATCCTTATGGTGCGCGCCAATAGGGGAGGTTCCAAATGATAATGCCATACCTGGTGCAGCATGACAATCATACCCCGAAACCTCCAAACCCTTTATATGAATAGCAAAGTCTGCAGCACCCTTGCCAAGAATTTTAGCAGCAGCACGTGAACCATCAGCAAGGAGATTGCCTAGCTTGCCTTGGCGATGAGCAATATCTGTCACCAGTTGATGGGCCTTCTGGAAATCCCCCCAATCTAATTTCTCATCGATCATGCCTTTCTCAGCCGCCTCCATAGCAAAAGCGATACTACCACCGAGGGAGATGGTGTCTAAGCCATAGTCATCAGCCATACGATTCAAGGTTGCCAGTTCACGAAGATTCCGAATACCAATATTCGACCCCAACAACGCCACATTCTCATAATCCAGTTCAGACAACTGCCCCTCTGAATCCTTAATACGATGACCACAATGCATTGTACAACGTGGGCAGCCTCCCGTCACTTCCTTCAATTTCTCCATTGAATCTCCATTCAAAGCCTCGGCAAATTCGAACTGCCCCTCCTTGAAGTTGAAGGTCGGCAAAATCGATTGTTCTTGGCAAAATTCATGTACAAGCATTGTTCCTTGTGTCATCCAACCAGGTAGACCTGGCTTGTTCTTGATATCTTGGTAGCCATCTCGGCTGAGCTTCTTGAATGCGTTGGAATCATGGAGCTTTGGTTCACCAGTTCCCTTAACGATGATAGCTTTCAAATTCTTAGAACCCATAACTGCACCCATACCGGGACGTCCTCCTGCACGCCCTAGAAGCGAACGAACAACTGCATACCTAACAAGATGCTCGCCTCCTTGACCAATGATAAGAGTACCAACACTTTTTCCGTGATCCTTCATGAGTCTGTTTTCAGCCTCAAGGGTTCCCTGCCCCCATATATGGTCAGCGTCTTCAAAGGTTACTTCTTCATCCTCAATCAAGAGGTAGGTTGGTTTAGCCGCTTTTCCCTCGACAATTATTAAATCGAAACCTGCTTTTCGCAATTGGATACCTGCATTGGTTCCGAGATTTCCATCACCATAGCCACCAGTAAGTGGGCTCTTTGCCGCCACCACTACTTTGCCCACATTGGGCATAAGTAGCCCTGCGATGGGTCCTGTAGCGGCGATAAATTTGTTCTCCGGTGCCAGGGGGTCCGTTCCTTTAGGTAATTCATCCCAGAGGATTTTTGCAGCAAAACCCCGTCCACCCATAAATTGTAAGGCAAAATCTTTGGAGTATTTTTCATTGACTGCTTTCTGTTCAGTAAGATTAACACGAAGTAGTTGTCCATTCCAGCCGTGCATGTTCAAATCACCTAATTGAATTTATGGGAGAAGTCGGCTTCTCTACCCAAAAATAGCTTTCGCCAAAATGATAAGCTAGCTTGGAATGAAAAAAAAGAATGTGATTTAAGGCATGAGGAAATATACTTGTTCCCAATCCATATCAAGAACAACCCTACCTAGGTTGTTTTCACTAAGAATTCAAAGGTTCTCTCTTCGAGTAGGCTGATTATCATGGTAACTGAAAACCAAGAAGAGCCCATGGTTGCTCCATTGCTAGTTAGACTAGTAGCTGGTATTGACTACCTAATCATGTTTGGCGTAGCTTTAGTTGGAGGACTTGTTGCCAATTTTGGTTTAGTAGCAAACGAACTGCTTGCAGAACTCTACGCTATAAATCCAGTTGCTTATGCTGAACTTATCCTCGTTTTATTAAACCTCAATATTCCGCCCCCTCTCTTTGGCACTATTATGACTGCTGTTGGATTAACCTTCGCCTTTGTAGGTCTTCTTGGAATGATTGTGGCAATCGGGACTGCTTATCGGAAATCTTGGGCTGTACCACTTGGGGTTTTCATATCAGTAATCAGCATTATTGGAAGTGTTCTAGCCTACTTTTTTGGCGGTCCAATACTACCCTTTCTAACTGGTTCTCTAGTGATATTCGCTATTGTATTACAGCTTCTTGTCGTTATACTAATGGTAAATGTCTTTTTTACAGGTGCATTTCTTCTTTGGCAATTAAATGAATTAGGTGGAAGCTACACACAACTCGGTCGATTTGTTCTCATTTGGAACCTAGATATGCTCTGTCTCATCTTCACTGATCTCATAGTACCAGGAATTGATATTATTCCCGCAACCTTCCTAACATACTTCGGCGTGGCATACATCGTTGTAGTAATAATTAGTTTCCTTAACCTGATAGTCAGGCCTATTTTCACTAGAATCATTACTCTAATGGCACGCCTATCTCTAGGTTTTGCTGTTTCATTCATCCTCATCCTACTCCTTAATGCAGGCATTCTACTTCTTATCCCACTATTCATATCTGATTTCTTAGTAATTGGGCTACCATCAGCATTACTCGGGAGTCTAGTTCTCTCCATTACCAATACAATATTCATCAGTATCATTGGTCTCGATGATGACGCCTCTTTCTTCCAAAATTATGTACGTCAACAACTCTTAGCAGAAGCCGAAGCTAAGGCTGTTCCCAAGACCAAAGGGCTACTTGTCATCGAAATTGATGGCTTAAGCCATGAAGCGGTAAGAAAGGCACTACGGCGTGGCTATATGCCTGCAGTTCAAAAGCTAATCCGTTCCCGAAGTCACAAACTCATCAAATGGGATTGTGGTATTCCCTCAATGACTTCCTCTTGTCAAGCTGGTATTATGTATGGGAATAACAAGGATATCCCTGCTTTCCGCTGGTATAGAAAACGTGAGGGTCGAATGGTTGTTTCAAATAGTCCAAGCGACGCAAAATTTATTGATCAAAGCCACTCTTCTGGAAAAGGCCTTCTTCGTGGAGGTTCTAGTGTAGGTAACCTGATTAGCGGCGACGCATCCTATTCCTTTTTCACTATGTCCACACTCACTGTTCAAGACAGTGAGGCAGGAAAACGTAGAAGCGAGAATCTCTACTATTACCTTGTGAAGCCCTATGTTTTCATGCGTTCTCTCATCTATACATTATGGGATGTCTTCGTTGAGCTAGGGCAAATCTTCAAGCAATGGTTGGTTAGGCGGAAGCCCCGTATGGGACGATTACATGGTGGCTATCCTATTGTACGTGCTACTGCCAATGTATTTATGCGCGATATAGCCACTGCGATGGTTTGCCAAAATCTTCTACGTGGTCTACCCTCAATTTATGTTACATTCCTTGGTTATGATGAAATAGCCCACCATTCAGGTCCTTTAACCACTGATGCCCTCAAATCATTGCAAGGTATCGATAAGCAGATACGTCGATTCCTCAAGATTATTGACCAATATGCTCCACGTCCCTACGAAGTCATACTACTTGCAGATCATGGACAATCTGTCGGATGGACCTTCAAACAGCGCTATGATAAATCCCTGAAAGATACAATTGGGGATTTACTAGAGGGGAAAGCCCAAGTTGGGGAAGTAGAAGCCCTTGATGCCCATCGTGGCTATGTAGATGCCCTTGTTACAGATCTAAACGAGGGTCGTAGAAGAGTTGGTGCAAAAGGTGGCCGAGACCGTTTAATTCGCGGATCCAGTAAATTCCTTGAGAAACAAGCTCGTAAGGGCTATAAGGAACCAGTTGCGGGCATGAAAGATGATGATGTCATCGTCTGTGCCTCAGGCAACCTGGCCCAAATTTACTTTACCTTCAAGAAGGGTAAGGTGACACTTCAAGATTTAGAAGCCAGATTCCCGGGGTTTGTGGCAAATCTCGTTGCCCATAAGGGAGTCGGGTTTGCCATCGTTTGGGATAAAGAGAAGGGTCCAGTGCTTCTTGGAAAGCGGGGTGCTGTTTTACTCCAATCAGGACGTATACGCGGTTCTAACCCACTCTACCGCTATAGTCGTCCTAAAGTTCGGGTGAAACAACTTCGCAGACTAGCTGAGTTTCCAAGTTCTGGTGCGATTATTCTAATCAGCCCAATATATCAAGATGGATCAGTAGCCGCATATGAAGAATTAGTAGGTAGCCACGGAGGCTTAGGTGGCCCCCAGACTGAACCATTCCTTCTTCACCCTGCCAATGTGAAGGTTAATGGAGACAATATCATCAACTCGGAACAAATCTTCCAAATCCTGAATCGCCGCCGCCCCAAAAAATAATTTAGAAAAAAAATCTAAACAAGATAGCGTTATTGTATTACCGACACCTATGAATTTATTTAAGGTGAGGTGGGAGTTTCCACTATGAGTGATACTCAAGCTTCCTGTATTTTCTGCAAGATAATCGCTGGTGAAGTTCCTTCTCACACTGTCTATAGTGATGATAAAGTGATTGCATTCCTTGATATCCGTCCGATTAATCCTGGACATACACTTGTTGTTCCTAAAGCTCATGTAGCTAGTTTGGGAGAACTTAGCTCTCCAGTTGATGGTCACCTCTTTCAAATCGCTCGATTAATAGCTGCCGCACTATTCAAATCAGGTCTGCGTTGCGAGGGCATCAACTTGCTACTCTCAGATGGAAAAGCTGCCTTCCAAGAGATACCTCATATTCACCTTCATGTTATACCCCGTTTCCAAGGAGACAGTATTCGCCTCCAAGCAGGTCCAGATTATGGTAAAACACCACCCGCAAATGAACTTATTGAAAATGCTGATAAAATCCGTTCTGCTCTCAAAGAAAGCTAGCCTTAAATCAATGCATGAAAACGAAGTCTCAAATACGAGTAAATATGATATACTAAATTGAATGACGAGGTTCTCTTCGTGCAACTAAAATTGAAATATACTGGAATTTTCATTCTCTGCACCGTGCTGTTGGGAACAAGTAGTGTAAACGCCTTGGATAACAATCTTGTCTTAAATTTCTCAATTCAGCAGAAAGAATTGATGTCACCGAATGATCCATGGGGTGTTCTTTGGATGAGCCCACAGAATGACTACTTTACTGCTCTTGCAGGAATTGTAGGTGCAGTTTTTGTAGCTGGCGAAACAATGACTCATGGAGGACCTGACATCTACGGAAGGGATTTGTTTCTAGCAAAATATACTCCAGAAGGTGAGCTGGTTTGGAATCACACATGGCCAAACTTGTTTGATGAAGCAACTCGTGATTTGGCTGCAGCGACGGATGCTCTCTACCTCGTCGGTGAAACATACCAAGATAATGAAAACCCAAACGGGCTCCTTATGAAAATTGATTTCAATGGCAACCCAGTATGGAACGTATCCTGGGGGGTAAATGCAACAGAACGCTTCACAAGTGTAGCTATCGGTGACGGTGTCTATGTGTCTGGGTACAGTTATAACACCAGCATCAATGATGTTGATGCCGTGTTAGCAAAGTTTGACTTCAATGGTAATGAACTATGGAATGTTTCATGGAACGAAGATGATGTGGATTATGGCGCAGATGTCGCAGTTGGTTCTAATGGAGTATATCTTGTTGGCTGGATCAGCTCTGAATGGTCAAAGACACCTCGTGACGCCTTCCTAGCAAAGTTCTCACCATCAGGCGTACAAATCTGGAATACTACATGGGGTGGCTCAGAGAGTGATATAGGAAGTGGAGTCATCGCTGTAAACAATAGCATCTTCGTAACAGGTGGAACCGAGAGTTATAGTTCAGGTTCTTATTATGATCTTACCCTACTTAAGTACAACAACACAGGCAGCTTACTGTGGAACGTCACCGATAGTGCTGGCTACTCTCAAAGTGGATACGACCTGATAAATTCCAGTGACGGTATTTACGTTGCTGGGAGCCTTGACCTACCCTCCATTAGATATCGTTCTTCTCTCCACCGCTTCGATTTCAATGGTACACTCCTATGGAAACGTTACTGGGGAGGAGCAGGATATTGTAAAGCTGATGCCCTTGCACTTAGTATCGACAGCCTGTATATCGCTGGGTCAACAAATTTTTGGCTTACCGATGAAGCAAATGGATTTCTTGTTAAGTACAACTTAGATGGTTCAAGCGCTCCTGGACCAATTGAACTTCAGGATCTCGAGGATCCCGATCACGACGGGACCTTTTCTGCTTCATGGACAGAAGCCCTTGACCCAGACGGCACAATTGCAGGCTACGAACTACAAATGGCAAGATCACCACTATTCAGTTGGTACAACATTACTTGGACTACTACACAAACAACCTTTACCGTCACAGATCGAACAGATGG
>JABXGU010000275.1 GCA_016550415.1 archaeon
CAATTTGAACCTTTTAATATTACCTTAAATTAAGCAGTTTACAGAGTAAGTTTGAAGTCAAACTGATTAGCATATTTTTGATAAGATATCTTGTTATTTTTCAAGGTAACTTCTTTCTAAATTTTAGCACTACAGTATCTTGTGGTATCGCTTGCTAATGCGTTAATTAATATAGCATTACTAATATCAGATATTTTCTGGGTGTGGTTTCTAATCCAAAGTATGAGTTGTGAGTAATCGCAATGTATTCCGACTTTTATCTTCTACTCGGTATTCTGTTCATTTTTTGGACCGTCACAGGCACTGTAGCAGCTGTGTTGTTGCTTTGGTCACGAAATTGGTACTTTGAATGGAAAAGCAGTCTCCGAAAAGCAGTAAGATTCTTCATTATAGTTCTTGTTGTTACTAGCGGCATCCTCCTTACTGACTTCGTCGTAGATGTCACTGGACTAGTAATACTAAGGGTGGTCAGTATCATACTTTTTTTAATTCCAGCTATTGTTGTCTGGATATTTCAACGCCAACAGAACACAACTAGCTCAAAATCGAAACATAGACTCAATGATTCCCTATTCGTCTCAATTAGAAGAAAAAAAGTTCAACAAATTTCCTTACGCAATTTTCCTTGGATACCGAGACTTTCTTGTATTGAATGATTAACTGCATTCGAATCGCGAGCAGAAATCCAAAGAATGTTAGGCTGGACGAGTGCTTCGTATGAAATGTTCGAAGATTGCTTCACTCAGCTCTAGTGGATAAGCTTGGGGCGGAGATTTGAATCCATAACTACAAACAGCATCAATTGGACCAACAAAGCCACGGTCTCACCCCAATGAAAGAGCTCGAATATATTGCCCTCGTGCGTCGCTTAGATTCTGATAGGTAGCAAAATTAATAAATTGCTCACCAAACCATCACTGGAGGGTAATGATTGAAGCCTCTCAATCTCATCCATAAGCTTGTCTATAAAGCCTCCAAGATTATGGGTCGTCTTCAGCGCCCTTTCCTGAACATTATCGGATGGGGAACATTTCACGATTACAATCTCTGGTGGGAACTGCATGCACCAAGAATCACTGGAAATAATATCCTGCCATACAGTAGCGAGGATCAGGTAGTCAGGGCATTGAGAGGAGATGTGGCAGTAGATATTGGAGCTTATAAGGGATATTTCACCATCCAGCTTGCAAGAAGATTCAACCACGTAATAGCCTTCGAACCACATCCACATAATAGGAAGGTCCTTGAGTCAAACACAAGGAACTTTAGAAATGTTTCATGCAGACAAATGGCGATAAGTGACCGGGAAGGAAGCATCAGCTTCTACTTTGGCCAAGACTCAAGTATGCATAGTATAGATTCCAGCTTCGCCCTGGGAAACGGTCATTATATCAAAGTCCCAACAACATCGTTATCCAAGGCACTATCAAACATGAACACCGACTTCTCCCTGGACCTGGTCAAGGTAGATGTGGAAGGAGCAGAATTCCACGTACTTGCAGGCGCAAAAGAAATCATACAACACATAAGACGCTGGCTAATCGAAGTACACTCAAACAATGAGAGCCAACAAAGAGAGAGATGCAAACGCATGCAAGAACTACTCCAGAAAGAAGGATACAAGATACGCTGGATAGACCAGCGTCACATCTATGCATACCGCCCTCAACCCACATAGATCTTGAATATGCATAGCCAATCTCGTGTCAATTTTGATAATGCAGCAACTGATTGAAATAATCAAAGTTTGTAGGGCACGAGAAAGTCAGGGCATTAGTTTCGTAGAAGATACTATAGGCAATATTACCTCGACTAAACTAGGTGGCTACTTTGAATGAAATGACTAAACAATGCCTCACAAATTTCGAGAGGATACAGTTCTGGGGGCGATTTGAATCCATACGCACAGACAGCATTGATGGGACCTGTTAATCCACGATTCAAAGCGACCTGCACCCCACGAATAACATCGAGTAAGATAGAAGTGCTATTCGGAGCGTCCATACTCACAAGGCGTAAATCAATTCTTAATTCAGCATTTCCAATATAGTTTCCAACGAGATAGAAATAACTTTCTCGTCTATTCTTCAGGAAATATACGTAATCGGAGCTTCCGGCTGTAACTGGTACTTCGTAAGGCACTTCTGTTGAGACTATTTTAGTTTTCATTTCTCGTTTCTGGTCACGTGCACGATGCAGAGCGTCAAGCGATTCAGTTCCACCACCTACATCAAGTTGGTAACTTTCAACAACGTGAACTCCTCTTTTTATCAAGAAATCGAGAAGAGCCCTGTGGAGAGCTGTGGCTCCTAATTGGCTCATTAAATCGTCTCCAACAAGGGGAATCTTAGCTTCTTTGAATTGATCTGCCCATTGCTTTTCACTGGCTAGATAAACAGGCGAAGTGTTGATGTAAGCTACTCGTGCTTTGAGACATTCTTTAGCATAAAAGTAGGTTGCTTCCTTTGCACCTCCTGGAAGTAGACCAATCAATATTGCGGCGCCTGACTCCTTCAAAGCAGCTGCGACATCAATTGGTTTTGCATCGCTTTCCTTGATGAGTTCACGGAGTTCTGGTGTAATTCCATCCTTGGTGGGTCCACGCTTGACAATGATTTTTGAAGTGGGAACCTTGGCGAATTGAGGAGCATTATTGGGTTCAGCAAAAATAGCTTGGCTCAGGTCTTTGCCAACCTTACGCCCGTCCACATCGAAGGCAGCAACTACTTCAATATCATCGAGAGAATAGGTTCCAAGAACTGGATGTGCAAGACCTGCATTCTCTGTTGATGATCCAGTCGTTCTATAATGATGGAGGGCTTGGACGAGGCTGCTAGCGCAGTTGCCAACACCAGCCAGTGCAATCTTGATCTTTGCCATTGTTGATGACTCCAAGAATACTTTATGACTGTGAAATAAATGAGAACGAAGAGCGTTTCCCTAGTAGTTGATTTAAGCGTTTCTCTTTGCAGGCGTGGAACAATACCTGACACTTACCGAAGACTCTGCCAAGTTAAACCCCAAAAAAACTGTAATGAGCCTACACTTCATTTCTGATAAGTTTTGATAACTTCATGAAGTTCTGATGGATGACTTAGAATTGTCATGCCCTTCATGGTTCTGAGCTTCTCCACATTTGCTAGATCTATCTCTCTCGTAGTAAGCTTCATTTTATCTCCACTCGGCAAAATGGTTGTGATGCTTCCAGGCTTCTGATCAACGGGGTAAATGTAAATGGGTACTCCTGTCTTCTGAGCTTGAGAAACAGAGTTGGTTACAAGAGTGTCAGCAATTCCATTAACAATCTTCGCCACCGTATTAGCTGTTGCAGGCATCACAACTAAAAATCGGTATACGCCCTTTTGGAGGGCACCAGGAATGAAAGGAGTGTTTGCATCTTTTTCTAACTTGATTTTTGGAACGATTGCCAATAGTTTATCCATTAGCCTATACCAGGTTACAACTTGCTGACCAGCCTTAGATAAGAACACCATTAGTTCGACATCGTATTTCTCAACAATTTCTTGCATTACTTCGATGGATTCTGGGAGGTAATCACCTGCACCAGTTATTGCCCAAGCAAATTTGAGTACCATCAATCACACCACTTTTCTAGCTTACAAATCATTTGATATCGATTATTGGCAAGGTAAATAAAAAACACGGTATATTCAATCATTCGGTGGATATCATGAGTAAAACAACACTCCGCATTTTGGGGATATCTGGCAGTCCCCGTGCAGCTGCTACAGATTATGCGATTCGAGAAGCCCTACGATATGCCGAGGAAAAATATGGAGCGCAAACTAAGTATTTCTCCGTTGCCAAAAAAACACTGAATTTTTGCATCCACTGCGATTATTGTGTTCGCAAAAAGGAGGGATGTGTCTTCAAGGATGATATGCTTGAGGTTTACCGACTATTGGAATGGGCAGATGCTTACATTATTGGTAGCCCTGTCTACCAAGGAAACATCAGTGGGCAACTCAAAACTCTACTAGACCGCACCAGAGCCATGGTTGCTCGAGCACCAAAGATTTTTGAAAACAAGGTTGGCACTGGAATTGCAGTAGGTGGAGATCGGATGGGTGGACAGGAACCCACATTACGCACTATTCACGATTTTTACATCATCAATCACATTTTTTCCATTGGTGGCGGTGCCTTCGGAGCCAATCTGGGAGCAACAATTTGGTCAAAGGATAGGGGTGCCACAGGAGCAGAGGAAGACAAGCAGGGGTTGAAAACTCTGTACCGTACCGTTGATAACCTTATCAAGGTTGTACAAAAGTTAGGACCATCCCACCAAGACTAATCTTAGGATCAATATGACCTTGAGCAGACAACCTACAGCTTAACAGGACCGCAACGCATTTTTCTAGTTCTTAGTTTCTGTTCGACTTTTGTGTGGTGCGGTCTCTTTCATCATGATTACATATGCGAGAAGGATGATGGAGATGATAGCTACAATGAGGGGAATGTAACGAAGGCTGCTATAGATTTCACCGGTTAAACCTCCGAAGATGATGCCTATCGGGAATGTGATCGTTGAGCAAATGTTGTTGATGGCAAAATATTGTGCCTCTTTGTCAGGTGGAGCAATGTCAGCAACATAGGAGCGGGGAACAAAATCCAAGGTCGTGAAGGCCATCCCCATGAATCCAAAAGCAGCCATAGCCACTGCGAAAGATTGGATTGTTATGCCATTTAGGAATAGTAACAACATGCTCATGACCAAGCAAACACCCGCAAAACCAAGGATAGGACGCCGCCCACGACGGTCAGCAAAGACGCCAAGGGGAAAACAGAAAACGAATGTTGCGAGAAGAATCAGCGCATTAAGTAGTGTTCCAATATCGGTGGGGATACCAATTTCCTGTTCAAGGTAGAGGAGAGCAAATGGAACCATCATTCCGCTAGCAATATTATACAGAAATGTGACTATGCTAATTCTTCGTAAATCCTTATTTTCCCTGAATTCACGGAATCCAGCTCGCGGTGTTAGACGCTCTCTCATTGTCATGGTAGATTTGGAGGGTTGATCCCGCAGAAATAGAACCGTTGGTAATGTAAAGATAATTGTTGTAATGCCACCAAAAAGGAATGGGTAAGCGAGAAAATTTGGTTGGCCAAGAATCTCAAAGCCAATTAGACCAGTAATAAGAGGAAAGGTCGCTACTAAGCTTAAGCTAAGCATTGCTCCTGATATTTTTCCACGATCTCTTAATGAGATTTTATCCTTGAAAAAGCCAGCATAGGAGACCTCGGAAAGATTAAGCGAAAGACTACTTAATCCATAAAATAGGAAAATCCAAGCATACAGGGAGAAAAAAGGAAGAAGGAAAAACCAGATGCCACCGAAAAGACCGCCAATTAGAATATATGGGCGTCGTCGACCCCACCGGGATGTGGATAAGTCGGTTACAACAGAGAACACTGGCTGGGATAACAGTCCAATAATTGTGCCCCAGGCAGGAACGAGTGCAATAAGCAGGTAATCTGTTGGACCAGTTACGCCACTATTCACAAGGTAGGTAGCTATCCATCCGAAAGCAGTAATCCAAACACTATTCTGTGCTATAAAATAACTCAGGAATAGTAGCTTACGTCCGCCAGATAGTTCTGCACTCAATAGCCCCATCCCAGTCTATGTTGGTTTTTTCCCATTTTATAATTTTTTAAAATGGCAAGTTATTGACCCGGAGTTCATTGTTGATTTCCCTTTTTTAATCATGAAGTATCTTCAAGGCCAAGAACTTCCCGATGAAATAATCAATAATGATTCCTAGCCACAACCCTCCCAGCCCAGCTAAATGAGCAATTTCTATGGGAAAGGAGAGGAGAGAAACTTGAAGCCAACATATGCCATAAAAACCTAATGGAAAGAATGTAAAAATTGCACTAATCATTCCGACACCGACCATGTGTGAAACATGTTGACCAATTTCGAAACCCACAAGTCGCCCACCACCAATTATTCGTGTGAAGAGCACCAAAGCAATGAAAGATGATGCATATACAAGGGGAATTTGAGATAACGCGATGACATAGGAGATGGGGGTAGTAAAGGGTCGAACGAAGGAAAGAAGAATCACGATTATTGGAATAGCGACAGACATGATAGTTATGAGTTGGGCTTTTGAGCGTAGAATGGTCTCTGTTTTCAATGGTAGAGTCAGAGTATATCCCATTCCCTTTGCTTCAATGCCTAGGAAGAAAATTGCAAAGAAGGAAAGCATGAAACTGGGCGTCATACATAGCGCAATGATTTCAGAAACATGGATTGCAGTCGATTCTCCTAGGAATTGAAGGATGATTGGGACCACCATTAGAACTGGAAGAAAGAACATTACTGCTTGACCAGGAGTCCTGAGTGCTATGCGTAAGTCCTTCCGTATCAGGGCAACACCAACACGACTGACCTTAACGGTGACAGGGCGTATAACAGATGGACCTGCCATTACAACTTGCCCAACACCAATATTAACCAAGAAGCCAGCGCCCCAGCGAATCCCAGCTACAGCTAGAACGGCATAGAAAGCGGTAGCAATGATACCAGTCCAGAGAAAAGGTGTGCCTGGAATTCCCGTGGCTTGTACAACAAGAGCTCCCAAGGAAAAGGGGTATACAAAAGAGAGTAAGTCCCAAATTGGATAGAGGGCAATAGCAAAACTTTCGATGACCGGTAGTATGAAGTTGAGCAATTGAAGGGAAAGAGAGAATCCCATGATAGCGACTGCCCAAAGAAGAATAAAGACTATCCGAATAACAGAGCCTAGTTTTGACCCACCTGATGCCTGGATTCGAGTGTAGAAGTAAATCGCTAGGATTAGCATGAGAGTAATGGAGATACCGACACCTACAAGGAAAACACCCAGGCAAGCAATTGTGCCTAAGATGGAACCAGTCGCTAAGAAGTAAGCAAGAGGAAATGTCAAAATTATCGTAATTACTTGGGCATCAAAAAGGCGTATGTAGCCAAGTAGAGCGATTTTCCCAGCATCAGAACGTGAAAGAGGTAGATAAAGCCCAATTGAGGCAGCGCCAGAGGAAATGAAAGAGGTTGATACCATTATTCCCCAGAAGAGTAGGAAACCGAGGGACATTAGGGCGAATAATGCAACTGTTACTGCAACCATAATCCAAGTGTATTCTGAAAAAGCACCGATGAATCCTGAAACCACTCCCCAAACGATGAAACCAAAAACAGCTGCAAAAACACCTGTAAAGATACAGACCATTATTTTGTTGAATCTAGCGTTATTTCGTGCTTTCTGAATTTGTTTTTCAATCGATCCACTAAGTGATCCTCGATTCATTTCCATGGATGAACGAAATTGGACTTCAAAGGAAATTTTTCCTGCGATTTTCCAAGCAGAACGCCAGCCAAGTCGATATGTGTTTTCATCAGAGTTAGACAATGGAAATGACCCCCATTTCATTTCTGTAATACACGACGTAAAGCTGCTATTGTTTCCTGAACCTCTGTATCCTGTGCCGTTGCACGCAAGAAGAGCTCCTCAAGAGTTCCTTCAGATTTAAGCTTCGTTCTTAACTCCTTGACTGTACCTTCAGCGACAAGTTGACCCTCATTTATAATGCCTATGCGAGTGCAAAGAACCTCGGCAATTTCTAGGATATGGCTGCTGAACAGAATTGCCCCACCATCAGCCAAATGTAAGTTCAGTATATCCTTAAACACACGAGCAGAACGAGCATCCAAACCACTAAAAGGCTCATCCAGCACTAGCAGCGGCGGGGAATGAATAAGTGCACTAATAACACTGACTTTTTGTCGAGTTCCATGACTCAATGTGGCGATTGGTTTGTCATAATATTCTTCAAGCTCAAAGGCTTCAACAAATGTTTGAATCCGAGTCTTCACTTCATGTTGCTCCAACCTACGAACCGAAGTGATGAAGTCGAAGAATTCCCTTGGCGTAAGAGATTCATAGAGGATATGGTCTTCAGGAACGAGACCAATACGTTGCTTCACTTCAATTGGATGGGTCATTGGGTTATACCCAAAGACCTCCACCGTTCCCGAGGTGCATTCAAGCAAACCACAAATCATTCGTACACTCGTTGTTTTTCCAGCACCGTTTGGTCCGAGAAGGCCATAAACTTCACTTGGTGCCACAGTGAAGGAAAGATCGTTTACTGCCACGGTGTCACCGAAGTGGCGTACGAGATTTTTGGCTATGATAGGTTTTTCATTGCTTTTCATGGATTGTGTCATTTGGGAATTCTCCTGTATTGATTTTTCATCAGTGTTCCTCTTTACTTATTTTTTGCAGCAAGTTCAGCTGTGCAGAATTTTACCACATGTATACTATATTTTGGTAAACATTTATAATCTTTTGGAATAGGGAAAGATTGCTCTTCTATTCAAAGCTAAGACTTGCCACATCCAATAGCTACCAGTTGCAGCAACAAGCCGCAACATCGGTTAAGTTCCCCTAAGAGTTTGAAGCTAAAAAACTTCTGAAAGCAGCAACGTAGGAATTTACTGTGAATCACTAGCTTTCGTACGAGGATTAACGAAGGGAACAATTGCAGCAGCCAAGAGTGCAAGAAGAGCAAGTACTAGGAAGCCAATTGTCCAAGTACCGTAGATTAACTTGCAGTAACTAATGAGTGGAATACCAAGAGCGCCCATTCCAAAGCGAGCAAAGAAACTGTATCCGAATAATTTGCCACGATTATTGGGTGATGAGAGCAAAGCAACCATAGTGTTTATGGCGGCTTGAGCAGAAAAAAAGGCAAAACCGAAGAGAAGAATAGCAGAGATAAGTATTGCATCGTTGAGTAGGGTTGCAGCATATGGCAATGAGAGGAGAAGTAATGAGATAAAGGAAAGACAACTCGTATAGAGTATTGTTTTCTTCCAACCAATCTTATCCGAAAGACGCCCGCCCACCTCCTGACCAAAAGCACCAGCAAGGTAGATTAGTGTGCCAAGAAAACCAGCCAATACTAAAATTGCTGACAACTCACTGGTCAGATATATGGGAAGAGCTGTAATAGCTCCACGGTAGTGCATCCCGCGAGCGATAAAAACTATAGATAATAGACCCAAAGCCGGGATTGACAATGAGCTAAATACACTGTTGTTCAATTTTGGTTCCTTGAGGATGGACTCCTCAGATTCAGTCTCTTCAAATCTGACTTTTAAGCAGACAACAGCGACAAGAGCTGCAGTGCAGGCTAGAAAGATGAAGATAATTGGCCAGTAGATGGTACTAAGGATTAGTGATGATATTATTGGTGATGAAGCTTGACCAATACTACCACCAATACCATGTCGGCCCAAAGCTTTTCCTCTGTTTTCAACGAAGGTCTTAGATATCCACGTAGTACCTGCAGGATGATAGAGACCAGCACCAAAGCTGTAGAGAACAAAGAAAATAGCTATTGTAAGTAAACCCATAGGCCATAGGAAAAAGAGACCAAGACCTGAAATCACTGAGAAGGAAAATCCCAGAGAGATGGTCTTTTTTGGACCATATTTGTCACAGAGTACACCTGCTGGAAGGGCACCTAAACCAAAAATAAAGTATGCCGGAGTGTTAAGCAACACTACCACAAGCCATTCTTGATCTGTGGGCACAGCAGTTACTTCAAGTAGCTTAGCCGTGATGTAGGGTAGTGCTAGCATCAGAAGATGAACTAAGCCGTGGGCAGTTCCTGTGACCAATAGAGTCGTATTTTTTGCATTCAAGGCGTCCTCCCATTTCAACGACACACCTTTAAGACCTTTTCACATCGAGTAGGAGAACCCCGATATTGAAAGCCCATGCTTTTTACGTGTACCAAGACCATATGGTCGTCAAGATTGTAACAAGGTGAGTACAAGTGTCAGCTGAGGCAAAAAATTCTACACCAAATGAGTGGAAACGCCAAGACCGAATGACCTATGCAATCCTCTTTATCTTGTCTATTGTAATAAGCGCAGCCAGTGCCCTACTTCCCCCAATGACAGGCATCATGGTACCTCTACTTGGCATACCAGGTGACGACTGGATTGGATTCATAGTTACAAGCTTCCTATTCATATCCGGTTTCGCCGCCATACCCTGGGCGTATCTTGCAGATCGCACCACAAGACGTAGACTCCTAATAATTAGCACATTCTTCTGGACTTTTTGGTTTCTTCCCATCATTCTTCCGACAACCAATTATTGGACTCTCTTCCTTTTCTACTGTATTGCAGCCATTGGTATTGGCGCCATAGCACCATTAAGTCTAAGCCTCACTATTGATTGTGTACCAGCCAAATTACGTTCCACCACCTTTGGATTACTTGGAACTGCCGCCGGAGTAGGCTATGGTTTTGGCTATATTCTCAGTGGACTTCTGGTAGAAACATTTGGATGGCAAACACCCTTCCTTGTCATTATAGTCGTTGGTTTTTGTGCCGGGCTACTCCTCTTCTTCACAAGGGAACCCCCTCGTGGACAGCACGATGAAGCTTTAGCTGATTTACACAGCGTACACGGTGTTTACACCTACCGACTAAGTCGCACTGATCTTATACGAATGTGGCGTAAACCCTCAAACATCTGGCTTGTCTTAGTTGGCATCATTGCTATTATTCCCACAGCAGCTTTTGGCGCCTGGGCTGTCCGATGGCTCAATGTGGATCACAGCCTTGGCATCTTTGTAGCCACATTATTTGTTACGCTAGCCCTTGCTAGCCAAATACTTGGAGCCGCCTTCTTTGGGCGAATGGGAGACAAACTCTTCAACAAGGATAAAAGAGGACGTGCAAAGCTAATCTTACTTTGCTGCCTTTGTGCGGGACCAATCCTAATCCTAGCTTGCATCTACCCCTTCTCAGCTACACCAAGTACAACTATTTTTGACCTACTACTGAATCCAATTAGCATAGCATTCTTTTGTCTAATATCTGTGGGGAATTTCTTCGATGCAGGAATTAGTCCACTAATATATGTTAGTGCAGGTGACATCAACCCTCCTGAAATCCGTAGCACTGCAATGTCTCTTCACCTTCTTGCACACGTTATTGGCGTTGGATTTGGCACCCAGCTCACTCCCTCCCTTGCAGTAATCTTCTTTGGTGGCTTCTATTCTCCCTCCCTTGCATCGATTTGCCTCTTTTTCTTCATCGCAGCCGCACTAACCATACCCATTCTCAGTCATATCATGAAGGATATCAAAACCACGGAAACGGATATTATTGAGCGGGCTAGAACCTCTATTGGTTAAAACAGAAAAAACTCTAAACCAAAAAAGACCTAAAGGATGCAATATGGTTCTAGCTATCCATTGAGGAAGTGATAGGATGTCAGATGCCCCGATTACTGTTGGCATAGTTAGTACTGGTGTATACCTACCAAAGTACCGTCACACTGCTGCATACATTTCTGAGCAAAGTGGAATTCCTGAAGAGATATTAAAAACAAAGTTTGGACTACTTAGCAAGACAGTGGCAGGACCAGAAGATGGAACCATTTCCATGGGAATTAAAGCTGCCAATACTGCAATCGAAAAAGCCCCAAAAATCAAACCAGAAGACATTGATGTAATTCTTTGGACGGGAGAAAATTTCATTGAACGACCTATGGTTGTAGCAGGCGTAAAGCTTGCCTATGAGATTGAAGCCAATAATTGCTGGTCCCTAGACCTTAATGCCCGTTGTGCCACCTTGATGGCTGGCTTTAAATTTGCTAAAGCTCTCATGGTCTCTGACCCAGAAGTTAATACTGTCCTTCTAGCAAGTGGTTACCGTAATTGCGATTTAATCGATTATAAGAATGAAAATAGCCGTTTCCTGTTTAGCCTAGCAGCAAGTGGAGTTGCAGCGATTCTCCAACGCGACTACCCCAAAAACCAAGTTCTCGAGACATCAATTATTACAGATGGTGCCTTCGCTGACGACGTTTATGTTCCAGCAGGTGGAACTGAGCATCCAATCACTTGCGAAGCAATTGAGAAGAGGTTACAATTTCTACATGTTCCTAATCCAGCCAGTATGAAGGATCGTCTTGACAAAATATCTATGCAAAACTTTCTACGAGTCGTGCAAACTGCAACGAAACAAAGCGGCTACAGGGTCAGTGACATTGATTATTTGGCGCTACTACACATGAAACGCAGTGCCTTTACCTATGTTGTCAATGAACTCGGTCTCACCATGGACCAGACAACATATTTTGAAGAGTACGGCCATATGGGTCAAAATGACGCTATCGTTTCAATCGAAGTCGGGCTTCGTCAAGGCAAAATCAAGCCAGGCGATCTTGTCTGTATGGCTGCTGCTGGAATAGGCTATTCTTGGTCAGCCACTTGCATCAAATGGGGTTGAGATTTAAGACCCAGCTATTTTTCTGATAGCAGACGTTTTTCGCCTTTGATCTCCTTAATATCAGTGATATCTTGAGTAACCTCAAGAACGCCCAGGTATTCGCCTTTCGCGTTTCGAACAGGGAAATACCGAATGTAGATTACTCTTCCCTTGAGGTTTATCCAGAACTCAGCAAAATCACGTTTTCCAGCCTTGAAATCATCTATAATCTGGTTAACCACATGAAGACTTTTCTTAGGATGACAAGCTTGTACTTTTCGACCAATCACAGCCTTTGTTCGATGAAAGATGCGATGCCCAGATTCACTATAGAATTTTACCTGACCTTCAGCGTCGACAAAAGTGATATCGACAGGTAGTGTATTGAAAACAGCTTCGATTACTTCAAAGGAGAGAGAACCCGTTCCAAAGGTAACTAGACCAGTCATTTCATCACTTCCTTTAAGATAACGCCTATAAAACCTGATTAATTGAGGCGCTTTGTGTTTATAAAAAAAGGAATTTTAAGGTAGCAAAAAAGCTTTCTAACTTTTCATAGATGAAGAAAATCAATAATAGAACTTGTTAAAAAAGA